>JANXLO010000158.1 GCA_025355115.1 Chthonomonadaceae bacterium | reverse complement strand
AAAAGCTACACCGAGGAGTTCAAAAGAGAGGTCATCCGGCTTGCCAACGAACGCGGCAGCATCGCACAGACTGCCCGCGAGCTCGGCGTCAGCGACAATGCGCTTCTGAACTGGAAGCGACAACTGCAAAAGACGCCCGACAATCCCTTTCCCGGACAGGGCAATCCCAGGGATGCCGAACTCGCCGCCGCCCATCGCGAGCTCGGTCGACTCAAGGAGGAGTTAGAGATCCTAAAAAAGGCTGCCGGCATCTTCACCAGCCGCCAGCGGTGAGATGCCTTTTCATCATGGAGCAAAAGGAGCGCTTCCCTGTGGCCTCCTTGTGCCGAGCGATGCAGGTCTCCGAAAGCGGCTGCTATGCCTGGCGCAAACGGCCCGACAGTCGCCGCAAGCAGGAGAGCAAGGCGCTGCCTAAGGAGAGCAGGCAGACCTGCGGCAGTCCGCGTGTCCATCAGGAACTCAAAGCCCAGGGCGCGGCGTGCAGCGAAAAGCGGATCGCTCACTTGATGCACACTCTTCAGATCAGCGCGCAGGCGTCCAGGCGCTCCGTGAGGACCACACAGAGCGATCCTGCTTTGCCTGTGGCCGAGAATGTGCTGGAGCGCCAGTTCACGGCAGAGACGCCCAATGCCAAATGGACGGCGGACATGACGTATGTCAGGACGAGCGAAGGGTGGCTCCATCTGGCCGTGGTTCTCGATCTGCACTCTCGGCGCATCGTCGGCTGGTCGATGGGAAGCACGCTGGAGCGCACCTTGGTGCTGTCCGCTCTGGAGATGGCCCTCTCAGGCAGGCGTCCAGGCACAGGGCTGCTCTGCCGCAGCGATCGGGGCAGTCAATATGCCAGCGGCGACTACCGGACCCAGCTGAAGGCTGCCGTGATCTCCTGCAGCATGAGCCGCAAGGGCAACTGCTGGGATAATGCCCCGACAGAGAGTTTCTTTGCAACTCTGAAGCGCGAACTCGTGCATCACCGCCGTTTCGCTACTCGCTCGGAGGCCAGGGCAGCGATCTTCGGGTGGATCGAAGTCTGCTGCAACCGGAAGCGTCGTCATTCTTCTCTGGGCTATCTCAGTCCAGAAGCGTTCGAGCTACAATACCAACAGCAACAAGAGCAGAGGCCGATGGCTGCTTGACTCCTACTCCATGAAAACGGGAGAGGATCATTCAGGGAACAATCAAACGTTTGTTTACGCCCGACTATCGGGGACAAAAGACATGTGTTTGTGAGCTTTTGAAAGCGATATCGATGCGAGATGGATATACGAAGACCCTTGCATTACAGTGAAAGCTATCCCCAGAGGTTTCTCATGAAAACAAAGCTGAAAACAGTGTCCCTTTCACAATTTGCACTTGCGAGCGCGCTGCTCTCTCTGCTGATTGGGCGTTCCGCGATCGCTCAGGACGGCCTGAAAAGCCTGTCCGTTCCCCACCTGACAGTTTCGGGACAAGGCAATGTGAAGGTGAAGCCCGACAAGATGGAAGTGACTCTTGGCGTCGTCACCGAAGACAAATCTTCACAGGCTGCTTCGCGCGCAAACGCAGAGGCCGCTCAAAAAGTGCAAGCCGCTGTGAAGAAAGCGGGCATTGCCGAAAAGGATGTGCAGACGGTCAACTACAGTGTCTCGCCCGTCTACAGCGACGCGATTCCAACGCCGCCAGGAGTAAAGCAACAGCCGCCGCATATCACAGGCTATCGGGTATACAATCAGGTGCGCATAGTAGTCCGCGATCTGGCAAAGATGAGCGATGTGCTGGATGGAGCGACTGCGGCAGGCTCCAATACCATTGAAGGCATTTCGCTCGGTCTGGAGGACCAGAAAGCTGCGGAAGGACTGGCGTTAGAAAACGCTGTGCTTGATGCGCGCCGCAAAGCCGACCGCCTGGCGAAAGCGGCAGGCACGAGCATTTTGAATATTCTGGAACTTAGCGACAATACTGGCTATGAGAGGCCCCGAATGATGACACTATCTCGCCGTATGGACGCAGGAGGAGCCGCTACGCCCATTGCGCCCGGCGAACTGACCATTACAGCGAATGTCACCATCATTTATGGCATCTCTCAGTTCATTAAGCCGTAGCGCTGCGGCAGAACAAGGAGGTCAGCCTGACGCGCTCGCGGTGCCCGGAAATGAACCGCTCGTTCTATGACCGATGGTTGTCCTGGGACGGATTGTTACACGATGGATCGTTGGAGGCGAGCCCCTCCAAGCAGATAATCCCAATGGAACAGCGGAGCCCTGACATAACATAGGCGGGTGAGCCTGAGCGCAGTGGGGGGGCGGCAGAGCACGGATCAAAGCGGAAGTCAGGCATAGAGGGTGAGTTGTGCCCGCTATCGGAGGCCACTCCCCCTCAACTCCGCTGACGTTATCGAATTGACATGCTTGCCGACAAATTGACCATAGCTCCGATGCCTTGATTTGACAGATGCCATACTGCTATCGCTACTCCAGCGGGGGAAGGTCAAATATCTCCCGGACGGACTGCTCTTTGCTGTCTACCACGCCGTGCCGCAACAGCACGTCGTATGCCTGAGCGGTCTGGAGAAGGTCGCGCTCGTTGACGCTGCCCAGCGAGAAGCGCGGGCAGATACCCTCCACGTCCCCAAAATTAAACTCGACCAGCGGGCGCACGATCTGCCCATTCACCACCGCCTCGATGTCCGCCTTCGCGTTCTCCAGCACATAGAGCAGAATGTTGTAGTGAACCTGGCCCAGCGACAGGCTGCCCGACCGCCGTCCCTCCCCACTCGTCAGGGTCTGAAGTAGGATGCCCTGCGCGATCTGCTGATTGTGCCAGTCCACCGCCGCTGAAAAGGCGTCCGCGCTGCCGTTGTTCGCCTGCAGCAGTTGAGGCGTCACATCATGCGGAAAGACCGCGCTGGAGTCCTGCTGCACCGTCGTCAGCAGATCCAGCACCTTCTGCCCGCCTCCCTCCCCAAGCGAAGTCGAGCTCTGCGCATAGATCATAGGCATCCCGTATTTCTGAAGCGAAAGATTCCAGAACTTGACGATCGACTCCTTCGACCACCAGTGCTTGTAGACGCCCCGCAAGTCGGAATCCCCAAAAGGCAGCTCGTCGTGGGGATTATAGACATAGACCACGCATTTCCCGCGCGGAATCGTCACCAGGCCCGTCAGCGGCGTCCAGCTCGTAATCGCCCTCACGTTCAGAAAATCGTCCACATCGAAACCCGTCTGCTTCGGGGGCTTCGACTTGATGGAGGCGAGCACGTATTTTCCCGCGTAGCGGCCCCGCTCCTCCAGTCGCCAGACCATCTCCGCCACCGAATACCCCCGATAGAACGCGGACATCATCTGAAACAGCACCTGCCGGAAGTCCCGCGTCACGCCGTCAACGCCCTGGATTCCGCGCAGAGCCGCCTCGACGAAATCCCGCGTTTCACGCTGAATTCCTGATGGCTTCCCGTTTCCTCCCGTCGCGGGCACCACCTGCCAGGGCTTCGCCAACAGCGCGAAGCGCTTCGTATTGATGGCGGCGCGCACCATTGCATCACCCATCATCCGCTCGTAGATGTCGCTTCCCTTCGCGGAAAGCAGCTCGTCCGGATTGAACGGCGGCATCCGAAACGCCTGCCGCAGCACCGCATCCCACGCAGTCATCTCCTCCCGCATCCGCTCCGCCATCATCGGAATCTCCGTCATAATCCCCACCCGCCTTCCCACATAAGCAGAAATCTGTCTGCATGAATCACAGTCCTTCACTTGTAGTAACACCTCCCTCCCAGTATAAGCACCTGACATATCTGGAAGTAGACCCAAACGAAAAAAAGCCGCTTCCCAACGGAAGCGGCTCACTCATACGAGATGCCATCAATTGAGCCTTACGGCAGCGAATCCACCGTGATTTTGTCGTTGGTGTAGATGCAGATTTCCGAGGCGATGCGCATCGCTTCCTGAACGATCTCCCGTGCGCCCATCGAGGTGTTTCTCACCAGAGCCTTCGCCGCCGATGCCGCGAACATGCCTCCCGAGCCGATGGCGGCCACACCATCGTCCGGCTCGACCACATTGCCGTCGCCGGAGAGAATGTAGATGAGTGTGCCGTCCGTGACGATCATCATCGCCTCCAGTTTCCGCATCATCCTGTCGGTGCGCCACTCCTTCGCGAACTCCACGGCCGCCCGCGTCAGGTTGCCGTTCGACGCCTCCAGCTTGCTCTCGAACTTGTCCGAAAGCGACTGCGCGTCGGCCACCGAGCCCGCGAACCCTGCGATCACCCGCTCCTGATAGAGTCGGCGCACCTTGCGCGCTCCCATCTTCAGCACCGTGTGCTCAAGCGTCACCTGCCCGTCCCCCGCGATGGCGACCTGCCCCTCGCGCTTCACTGCCACAATAGTCGTCGAACGTATTTTCGGTCTCAAGTTTGTCTCTTTCATGCTCTCATCATACCCCAAGAGCGCCTCTTCATCGCTCTTCCCATGCCGCGCATCTACACCTTACGAAACATCAGCACCGACCATCTTGGAAGGTTGATGCGGATAGTCCCGTCAGGCTGCACTGGCTTCTGCATGCCAATATTCCCCGCGCCCTCCCAGCCCCCGTACTGCGGGTACTGCGAGCAGAAAATCTCCTCCCACAACCCTGATTCTCCTCCAAGCGTCACCTCGTATTCGCCTTGCTCCCACTGCCCACCGCTCAGATTCACTACGGTAAGCACGACATTCCCAGCCGAATCCCATCGCTTGAACGCCGCCACCTGATTTGCCCTGTCCTCATGCGTGATCTGCACTGTGTCGCTTCGCAAGGCCGGATTGAGCCACCGCGCACTGTTGGCGTCCGTCACAAGCCGCCGCATCTCGTGCCCAATCTGATCCTCCGCCAGGCTCCAGTCGAAGCGATGATCCCCCTTCCTGTCCGCATCCGGCGCCCAGTAGCCCCCCATGTGGCACTCGCTGCCCATGAACAGCATAGGAATGCCCGGCAGGGCCGCGGCCAGCACCCACCCGACTCGCGCCTTTGCCCGAGCGTCCCAGCTCGCCCGGCCCCCTGCGATCTCGACGAAATAGCGGCAGCCCGCCATCTCCCCGCTCTTCAGATCCGCGATCTCATCGTGGGAGCCGAGCGGGTAGCGAACCAGATTCCAACTGTGCGACATGCGCTCCCCCAGCAGCGCCTTAATCCACTCCAGCCCGTCATGGCCGCTCGCCGCAGCCCGGAACGCGTGAGGAGACAGCGCATCCCAGGTCGCGTGAAAGCCGAGGTCACGGTACGGGTCTGGGAACGACTTGAGATACTCTGCGATCAGGTATTTGTCCGGAAACTCCTCCCGAATTCCGCGCAGAACGATGTGCTGTATACTCTCATCCGGAACCAGATGTGTCGCGTCGAACCGCAGCCCGTCCGCTCCATACTCCCGAATCCACATGCGCGCGTTATCCAGGAAGAAATTCTGCACCTCAATTTTCCAGTGCGCAGGCCGCTTGCCGAACGGCGTGTCGCCTCCTCCCTCAAAGTAGATTCCGCCGTCGAAGTTCATCCCGTCGTACTCCCAGTAACGGTTGTCGCTTGTGGAGGCATGATTGTAGACCATGTCGAAGATGACCGCCAGACCCGTCTGATGCGCGGCCTCGACCAGTTGCCGGAGCGCGGTGGGGGAGCCGTAGTATTCGTCCGGCGCAAACCAGTTCGTCGGCGAATACCCCTCACCGATCCTGAGGCCCATCTGACCCACCGGCAAAAGAGCCAGCGCATTGAACCCCATCTGCCGAATGTAGCTCAGCTTTGGGATAATGTCCAGAAACAGAGCGTCCTTCGTCTTCGCATTGACCTCCACGCCATCATTTCGCCCCGCGAAGGAGCCCACATGAAGCTGATAGATCAGGAAATCCTGGAAGCACGGCGTCTGAAACGGTGTGAAGGAGAACGTCGGATCAACGATGAACCCCTTCGCATTGGCCATCGAATTCTGCACCTCTCGCGCATAGGCATCCACGCGCCAGAACTTCCCGCCTGGATTATGCAGCGACGGCCCGACGTTGTCGAAAATGAACTTATACGCCTGTCCCGCGGAGACGCCTTCGACATCGCCGGACCAGTATCCGTTCCCCTCAGAGACCAGTTTGACGCCACGCCTGGTCCACTGCGTGAAATCCCCAACGACCGTCGCGCTCTTCGCGTTGGGCGCCCAGACCCGAAAGGAACAGACGCCGTCCCCTTGCAGATTCGCCCCCATTCCTCTATAGGCGCTTGCCCGCTTCGCGGTAGGCACAGCTGTCTCCCTTCGCGCTCATGCGACAAAAAAAGGCCGGCGGGCTCTCCAAGCGGCCCCCTGTATCTCTCTACGGTTAAAGCCCGCCTGAGTTCGCGCGCCTCTCCCTGATATGCTACAATGGACAAAAGCGCGGCGTATTGGGCCGCCAATTACTTCTAGGAACCCGAGTGAATCGCGCAATGCGAGCGAAGTAAGGAGTCGAGAATGCAAACCAACCGTCCAACTGCTCTGCCGCTTGCCAGCATGGCTCTGGCCTTTGCCATTCTACTGTCTTCGGGAATTGTACGCGCTCAGGAGAAGCATAAGGAGAAGGATGTGAACCACTCCGCTAAGGCAAGCAGTCCTGTCGCCTCCCACGCCGTCACTGCAAAGAGGAAGGGCTATCATCTTGTCTTTTCTGACGAGTTCAATGCACACGCATTGAACGCCGCGAAATGGATCGATTCCTACCCGGACAACGTCCGCACACATAGCAACAACGAACAGCAGTACTACGCCACCGACGGCTATGAGTTCGACGGAAAGCATCTGCGCCTCAAGGCGGAACGCCGCACGCAAGGTGGGATGCCCTACACTTCCGGCATGATCGCCTCCTACGGCAAATTTTCGCAGCAGTACGGCTGGTTCGAGATGAATGCCCGCATCCCGAAGGGCAAAGGGATGTGGCCCGCCTTCTGGCTGCTCCCCGCCACAAAAGCCTGGCCTCCTGAGATTGATATCCTGGAGATACTGGGCCACGAACCGAGCAAGGTCTACCTCACCAATCACTACTCTAACGCCGACGGCAAGCACGAGGGCAAAGGGGATAGCTTCACCGGCCCCGACTTCAGTGCCGGGTTTCACACATTCGCCGTCGAATGGACTCCGCTCAAAATCGTCTGGTACGTGGACGGGATCGAGCGATACGCGACCACCGAGCACATCCCTGCGGAGCCTATGTACGTCATTGCCAACCTTGCGGTCGGCGGCGACTGGCCAGGCAACCCCGATGCATCGACTCAGTTTCCCGGCTATATGGATATCGACTGGATCCGATTCTACAAAAAATAGAGCACTTCTACAGCGGCAAGGCCATCAAATGAACATCGCTCCTGTGGGAGAGGCCAGGGCATAATTCGGCATTCAGGGAACACTTTTGCGCGGCTTACAGGTACCAGTATCTATGGAGAACACCAGGCATTTTGCTTCTGAGCGGAAAGACGGATATCACCCTCAGTACTGGATCGTGGTATGGGAGGTGCAGCGCAGCGTCATCCGACGTCTCATCTTCTGGGGTGTAGTACTTCTGCCACTGATATGGGGATTCTGCGTCGACTGGGGCCCGAACAGTAATGGCGGCAAGCTGTCCGACGCGTTTATGACGGTCGCTTCGGTCGTCGGGGCGATCTTCGTTCTCTGCCTGATCAGCGTCCCCGCCTCCCTGCGTGATATACGGCAGGTCAGCATCCTGCCGTACTTCAAAAAAGGCGAAGTGATCGTGGACGGTGAGACATTTCTGCACGGCAAGGCTCTCGCCCGCAACTGGCTTTTTGTGGAGGAGGCAGCCCAACGCAACGGCCTCCAGTCTCTAAGTCGCTTTGGATTCGCCGACGACATGGCAGGCGAAACCGTTGTGTGGCACGAGGCGTCCGAGGGCCTGGCCGCTGTCAACGCTCTGCTCGCTCTGTTGCGCCGCAACCCTGACCTGATCGAGGAATCCGCCGCGGTGATCGAAGACCTGGTACGAATTGCCTTCCGGCTCGAGGACGCCATGCATCTGCGCGTTCCGTTCTGCCTGCTTCAGCGATTCGGCAATACGGCCAGCGGATACGAAATGGACATGCGGCAAGGCTACCTCCTGGGGTAGCGCTCCTGCAAATCTCGCCGGCCAGTCGACACACTCCTTTGCCTCTCGTCAGGCCGCAATGGCTGCCTCGTCCGATGGCGTCTCCTGACTCGCGGCCAGCAGGTCGAGCACCTGCTGGAAGGGGCGTGTCTCCAGGCAGGCGAAGAACGGGTGTCGCGTCAGCTTGGCGCGGGTGAGGGCCGGGCTTGGGAGCCCGCAGAGGAATCGTGCGGACTGCCGGGCTTCGCCGAGAGCGTCGGGATGCGCGGCGCGGAGCCGGGCGAAAGCCTCTGCATCCCAGCCTTGAGGCAATGGTGCATCCGGATTAGCTATGGGCAGCCGTTGCGCTGTGCCAGTGACGCAGAAAGTGCAGTGACCGCACGGCTCGGGGCGCTTCTCGCCGAAATACCCCACCAGAGCATTCGTCTGGCAGCCGTCATGCTCCACTAGCTCCAGCACCTGACCGATGCGGGCGATCTCCTGTCCCTCGCGATGCAGAAATCGCTCCATGAGCGTAACAACCAGCGCCTCGATGTCGGCATCGGGCTGCAGGCGGGTATAGCGCTGCCGCACATCCGACACCTTGAGCTCGGCAAGGCCGCGCTCCTCCAGCACCTCCACAGCCCTCACGATTCGACGCCTCTCCAGACCCAGCGTCTCCGCGATGACGTCCGGATCGATCCCGTACCAGATTCGGCCCTGTTTCGCCAGCCGGAAGAGGGATTCCACTGTATTAGCCGCCTCGCCGGAAAATGACGCGATAATCTCCGCCACAGGCTTCTTGGGTCGAAGCTCGTATCCGGCGTAAAAAGGAGTTCCCTGCCGAAGGACTCCCATGAGCTCCAGATAGGTCAGTACCGTCTTGACGACGAGCGGCCGCAGATCGTGCTTATTTGAAAGGGTGTACTGATTGACGTGGAACTCCGCAACGGTCCCGTCCCTCGGCTCTGTGGACGAGACGGGCAGGAAGAACTCGTGGAGGAGGCCACGCAGTGCCGATTCAGTAGGCGTGTCGCCGAACGCGAAGTTCTCGAGCGTGGGGACGTCATCGGGGCAGGCGAGCAGCTCTACCGTGGAGCGAAGCCCGTCCCTCCCTGCACGCCCGATCTCCTGGCTGTAGCTCTCCAATCCCTTCGGCAGATTGTAGTGATAGACGTAGCGGACATCCGCCTTGTCGATTCCCATGCCGAACGCGATCGTCGCGACCACCACGGCTCGATCCGATCCCATCCACCACTCCTGAACCTCCGTTCGGGCATCGGTTTCCATGCCTGCATGGTAAGCCCTCGCCGGAATTCCCTCTGCTGCGAGGAAACTTGCTACGCGGTTGGCCGTCTTCTGCAATGTGACGTAGACTATCCCCGGGCCAGGCTCACGGGTGCGCAGCCGCTTCAGCAGCAGAGCATCCCGCGCCTCCGCTCGTACCGGCGTAAGTGTCAGATTCAGGTTGCCGCGATAAAAGCCCGTCACGATCGCGCAGTCTGACGGAATTTGGAAGGCATTGCAGATATCCTGGACTACCGAAGGCGTGGCGGTCGCCGTTAAAGCCAGCACTCGCTCTACGCCGAGCTCCCGTGCCGTGTCGGCCAGTTTCAAGTAGTCGGGCCGAAAGTTATGGCCCCATTCCGAGATGCAGTGCGCTTCATCGACCGCGAAAAGCGCGATCTTCACCCGACGCAGAGCGGCCAAAAAGCGCTCGTTGTTGAATCGCTCCGGCGCGACATAAAGTATCTGAATCGTCCCTGACTCCACGCCCTCCATGACGTCCCGCGCCTCCTGCTGGCCGAGCGTCGAATCGAGCCGCGCCGCAGCGATCCCTCGAGCCTGCAGGAAGTCGATCTGATCCTTCATCAACGCGATCAGTGGCGATACAACGACCGTGACGCCCTCAAACGCCAAAGCGGGGAGCTGATAGCAAAGCGACTTGCCGCCTCCCGTGGGGAATACTGCGAGCGCAGCCTTTTTGCGCCACAGCGCGCTCATGACCGCCTTCTGCCCGGGCCGAAACGCCGAGAGCCCGAACCGCTCCTCCAACAGCTGCTGTGGATTTATCTCTGCCATAAGTTACTTTACACTCCTGATTTTCTCTGTGCAATCGACGGAGGCTCCTGGGCGTCAGCCATCGTCCAAAGGAAAGAATGCTCGTCAATGTTCAACATTTGTCTACTCATATTATAGCTGATAACGGGGGAGTCCCTGCTGTCTAAAAGTGGCCCACGTAGAAATATCGACTGCGGCTGCGCCCGAATACTCCTGACAAATAAAAAGACCCTCTCCGGAATAGGAGAGGGTCCTTGTTGACGATATAGGAGTAGCGGTCAGTACGCGGGCGGAGGGGGCGGTGGGCCATCGCCACCATCGCCACCAGGGCCATCGGGTCCGCCCGGCCCACCTGGGCGTCCTCCGGGACCACCTGGGCGTCCTCCGGGACCACCGGGACGCCCGCCGGGGCCTCCAGGTCCACCGGGTCCGCCCTGCGGACGCGGATGATCCTTCATGAACTTCTGAATGATCGCCTTCTGATCGTCTGAAAGCAGCGCCTCGACCTCGTCATGAGCCTTTTTGCGCGCATCCTGCATAGCCTGGCGATCCTGATCCTGCATAGCCTTCTGCATATCCTCCTGCAGCTTTTTGCCGATGACGACGATCTGCTTCTTCTGATCGTCAGTCAGCTTCAGTTCAGCGACGACGGGGGCCGGGATGCCCACGCTCTGAAGCGCATCGAGAAGCATCATTACGCCAGGCAAAGCCTCTCTCTGACCCGGGTTCAACACCGCGACGATTTTCGCATTGGCCGCCTTGTCCAGAGCCTGAATCTTCTCCATTATGGCCCTCATTGCATCGCGGTCGGGCGGGCCGCTCTGGTTGCCTCGGGGCGGCATCAGGCTATCACGCTCCTTGCGATAAGCGGCTTGGATCGCCTTTATTTTGTCCGCCTGAGCAGCGTTTATATTGAGTTCGAAGACAAGTGCCTCGATGGGTGCCGTCACGGGCTGGATGCGCCCGCCGCCTCGTCCCATTCCGGGGCCACCCGGACCGCCGGGGCCGCCAGGCCTCCCGCCGGGGCCATCCGGACCGCCGGGAGGCGGACCGCCCTGGTACTGCGCGTGTGCCGTTGTGCTTGCGAGTGTCAGAGTCAGCAGCGAGAGAGCTGCCACCCCGAGTCGAACCGTGCCCATTTGAATTTTCATTTTGATCTCCTGTTGAAGTGAAGAGGAAGCGATCCCCTCCGAGTAAAGCAATGTCTCCAGCAGCACGCCGTCTAACCTGTCTGTGCTTCGATGCAGTGCAGAAGGCAAATGGCGCTGCCTTCTGTTCATTAAGACTGTGGATGCTGCACCAGCCAAGAGGGCTTTTCGATTTGCCCTACGAAGATCATTCCATGCGCTGATAATTACAGGATACAGGCGCAAGATGAAAACAGGATGAAAACGCTACGGGGTAACAAATCTATTTTCGGAGGAGCGAACGCCGCGCAGAATCCTACGGTCAAGAGCGGCGGCGAGCGCGATGCCAATTCCGTAATCGACCAGATTGGCCCAGGAGAAGACAGACCCGAACAGGAGGTGGCCAGAAGTCGTGGCGCGCAGCGCGATAAGCCAGGGGAGGTGCAGGCACTTGGCGCATTCGATGCCGATCGCATAGGCAGCGGAGAGGAAAATCAGAAATTTGCTGGAGCGCCCTGGAAACAGCAGAACTGCCAGCCAGAAAACGAGGACAGCCCACAGCACGTCCCCTGTATTCTTGTGAAGCGGAGGCGGAAGCCATACATCGAAACGTCGGGAGCCAAGGCCAACCAGAATGGTAAGCAATGCCAGCAGAGTATAGAGCCGGCGATCCCTGCCGTTGAAATGCGTTTTGGCCGTGGTCATCGACTAGCTCTCAGGTCGTCCGCGGTACCGAACGGGCCTTATCCCTTTGGCTTCATGAGGGGGAATAGAAGGACATCGCGGATGCTTTCGGCGCCGGTGAGGAGCATGACCATGCGATCGATGCCGATGCCGAGCCCTCCTGTGGGGGGCATGCCGAACTCAAGTGCGCGAAGGAAATCTTCGTCCATAGGCTGAGCCTCGGCGTCGCCTGCGGCGCGCTGAAGCATCTGTCCCTCGAATCGCTGACGCTGATCCAATGGATCGTTGATTTCCGAGAAGGCGTTGCCTAGCTCCTGTGCGCCAATGTAGACCTCGAAGCGCCGGGTCAGAGCGGGGTTGCCGGGGCATTTCTTGGCGAGCGGAGAGGTCTCGATGGGAAAGTCCGTGATGAAGGTCGGCTGGATTAGATTGGGCTGCGTGTAGACCTCGTGCAGCTTCTCGATAAGGCCACCGAGCGTGGGCTCTCTGCTCAGATCGATCGGCGCGCTGATGGCGCGGCAGGCGGCCTGCGCCGACTCCAAAGTGCGCAGGCTCTCGGGCGCGATTCCCGCGTACTGCTGAATGCCCTCCAGCATGGGGAGGCGACGCCAGGGTCGTGCAGCCAGGTCTATGGTTTGCGCATCGCAGGCAAATGTGGAGGCTCCGCTCACTTCGGTGCAGATGTGAACATACATCTCCTCCACCAGGTCCATGATGTCCTCAAGATTGACATAGGCCTGGTAGAGCTCCATGAGCGTAAACTCGGGATTGTGATCGCGATCCATGCCCTCATTGCGGAACACACGTCCTATCTCATAGACCTTCTCAAAGCCGCCGACGATTAGCCGCTTGAGATATAGCTCGAGCGCAATACGCAGCTTAAAGTCATGATCAAGGTCGTTATGGTGCGTGAGAAAGGGACGCGCCATCGCCCCGCCCGCCTCTTGCTGCAGGAAAGGAGTCTCAACTTCGAGGAATCCCTTGCTGTCAAGAAAGCGGCGCATCGAGGAGACGATGCGGCTGCGCTGAGTCAGGACGTAGCGGGATTCAGGATTTGCGATGAGATCGAGATAGCGATAGCGGTAGCGATCCTCGACGTCCGCGAGGGCGTTGTGAACCTGGCCTTCC
>JANXLO010000141.1 GCA_025355115.1 Chthonomonadaceae bacterium | reverse complement strand
CCTGCCCGACACCCACGCCGTGCATATCGACCGTCTCTACATACTGGCGGTTGTCAACGTGATCGGCACGACCATCACGCCGTGGGGGCAGTTCTACATTCAGTCCTCCGTGCGCGACAAGGGCGATCGAGTGGAGGACTACGCTCATCGCCGCATCGACGTGCTGTTCGGGGCGTTCTTCACCAATCTGATCGCTTTTTTCATCATCGTCAGCTGCGGGGCGACGCTGTTCCGAGTCGGCATGCACTCGGCGGACCTTAAGGCTATGGCGGATCGGTTCGGGGATGCAGGCCAGATCGCTCTCGCACTGGAGCCGGTCGCGGGCAGTCTAGCAACTGTCCTGTTCGCGATAGGGCTTTTCAACGCCTCCTGCTTCGGAGCGATCACTGTCCCTCTCTCCACCGCCTACGCTGTCTCCGAGTCGCTCGGCTCCGAGTCTGGCGTCGGGCTGCGGGCGCGCGAAGCGCCGATGTTCGTCGGCGTGTTCACCGTCCTCATCTTCGCCTCGGCGCTCGCGGTGCTGCTGGTGGGCGACAAATACCTGTCGTTCCTCATCACACTGCCTAATATCGTCGGCGCGGCGCTGCTGCCGATTATCCTCATTATCAGCCTTCGACTGATCAACAATACGCGCATCATGGGCAAATACACCAACAGCCGCATCTTCAATCTCATCGCCTGGGTGACGACCGTCGTCCTGATCACGCTCTCTGTTGTTCTCTTCGTCTACAACCTGCTTCCCGGCAAATAGGAAGAGCTCGTCCTCATAACGCCGCGTATTCACTTGAACGCGGGCTGCGTTGTCCTAGAATTTTGGAATGGGTAGTGTGAAGGTGAAGGTGGAGCCATTGCCGTAGTCGCTCTTGACCATCACCTGCCCGCCGTGGGCCTCGACGATGTGCTTGACGATGGAGAGCCCGAGCCCGGTTCCTCCGGACTGGCGAGAGCGGGCCTTGTCGACGCGATAGAACCGCTCGAAGATGCGCGGCACGTCCTGGCTCATGATCCCGATGCCGGTGTCGGAGATGTGAACCGCCACCTGCTTTTCTATCGCCTCTGCGGTAACGCTCGCTTTGCCTCCGTCCGGCGTATATTTCAGCGCATTGTCCACCAGATTCACGACGACCTGCTCCAGCTGATCATGGTTGGCGAACACTTCCAGGCTGGGAGGAAGCACGGCGCGCAGCTCGATTCCTGCCTTCTCCGCCTGCGGCTGAAACCGCGTCACCACCTCCTGAATCATCAGAGCGAGCTGGAAGCGGGTCTTCTCGGGCTGGCGAGATTCCGCCTGCGAGAGCACGAGCAGATCCTCCGAAATTCGCGTCAGGCGCTGAGCCTCGTTGTTGATGGTCGCGAGGAAGTGGTAGGCGACAGAGGGATCCTGAAGAGCGCCGTCCTGAAGGGTCTCAGTCATGGCGCGGATGGAGGCGAGCGGAGTGCGCAGCTCATGGGAGACATTGGCGACAAAGTCTCGCCGGATGGTTTCAAGGCGGCGAAGCTCAGTTACATCGTCGGCGACGAGG
>JANXLO010000111.1 GCA_025355115.1 Chthonomonadaceae bacterium | reverse complement strand
ATGTCGAATTCCAACGCCTTTTCGATGGCTTCGATGAGGGATTTTTTGAAATCCTGAAGGCGAGTATTCAGCCCTGTTTCAGGATCGAGACGACCATACAGCTCCACTCCGAAATGCGTGTCGGCGAAGTGCATCACGCGGATGTCCTGCGGCATTCAGCTCTCTCCCTGCTCCATATCACTCTATTGGACGTACAATATTATAGCAGTTTAGCAGGCTTTAAGCAACCTGAGACAGTCTGTGAAATAATTCTCAGACGCCTGTCAAGTTTGCATTTCACGCTCCGGAGGGGTATACTAACGACTACTCCTATTCGTATAATCCCTGAACGATGCTTCTGCCAGGGGAACACCAAAGCAATGGCCTTCACGGATTTTCAGGATTTCGTCGCGCTCCTTGAACGCAAGGGCGAGTTGAAGCGTATAGTCCTCCCGGTCGATCCATATCTTGAGATCACCGAAATATCCGACCGCACAATGAAGATGCCGGATGGCGGGCCCGCACTGCTTTTCGAGAACCCTATCGGGAGTCGAATCCCTCTGATCATCAACGCTTTTGGCTCACGAAAACGCATGAGCATGGCGTTGGGTGTGACGGACTTCGAGGACATCGCCTGCGAAATCGAGGGGCTTCTGAAGCCGGAAGTGCCCAACGGACTGCTGAACGCGGCTCGTGAATTTCTACCCAAGCTCGCTGTTCTCTCGAAGATGCCGCCAAGGCATGACCGGGGGTCGGGCCGATGCCAGGAAGTCGTTCTAACGGGCGATGATGTGGACCTGGGCCTGCTGCCTATACTCCACTGCTGGCCGCAAGATGGCGGACGCTATATCACTTTGCCGTTGGTCTTCACGAATGATCCGAACACGGGCAAGCGAAACGTCGGCATGTACAGAGTACAAGTTTTTGACAAACGCACGACGGGAATGCACTGGCAGATGCACAAAGTCGGCGCGGAGCACGCCCGCCTTCGTGAAGAGAAAAAGCAGAACATCGAAGTCGCGATCGTTCTGGGCGGAGATCCCGCGCTCACCTATGCCGCAACGGCCCCGCTGCCGCCCGGGATTGATGAAATGCTGTTCGCAGGCTTCCTGCGCAAAAACCCTGTGCATCTCGTTCGTGCGAAGACAGTCGATCTTGAGGTGCCCGAGGACGCGGAGATCGTCATAGAAGGAACCATCGATCTCTCGGAACGCCGCATGGAAGGGCCGTTCGGCGATCATACCGGCTACTACTCGCTCGCCGACAGCTACCCTGTGGTTCACATTACCGCCATCACCCACCGTCGAAACCCTATCTATCCCTGCACGATAGTGGGACAGCCTCCGATGGAGGATGGATGGCTCGGCAAAGCTACCGAGCGACTGTTTCTGCCTCTCCTGCGACTTACTCTGCCGGAAGTGGTGGATATGAACCTCCCAATCGAGGGAATCTTTCACAATATCGCCTTCGTCTCAATTCGGAAACGTTATCCTGGACAAGCCTTCAAAGTAATGCACGCCCTCTGGGGACTGGGGCAGGCGATGTTCACGAAGATGATCTTCGTCTTCGATCAGGATGTGGATGTGCAGAACACTAAGGAGTGTCTCTGGCGGCTTGGCAACAACATCGACCCGGAGCGGGATACCTGTATAGTGCGCGGCCCCATCGATGTACTGGATCATGCCTCGCGCACTTTGGGATTTGGGTCGAAAATCGGATTTGACTGCACTCGTAAGCTGCCCGCAGAGGGGTTTGCGCGGGAATGGCCGGACGTGATAGAGATGTCGCCCGAGGTCAAAACCCGCGTGGATTCCATCTGGGATGAGCTGGGAATTTAGGTGAGCTTGGAAGAGTTGAACGAAGAATTGAATACATCCGGGGTTTTTGTCGGAGAGCCGCTGTTCGTGGTGGAGATGCAGTGGGGCCAGCAACCCGTGCGGCTGACAGCCTGGTGCTGCACCTCTCTACCCACCGACGCGCCTGTCACTTCTGTTCATATCGTGGCGTTTCAGGCCGACCGAGTGCTGGTCGTCAGGGATCGCAAAGGCCAATTCGGGTTTCCCGGCGGCAGGCTGGAGCCGGGCGAGACCTTGGAAGAGGCCATGAACCGTGAGGTATATGAGGAGGCATGCGCCTACCTCGATCCGGAGTTCAAAATCTTCGCGGTTCTGAAGATTGAATGCACCGAGCGTTTGCCCAACCGCGAGTATCCGCACCCGTTCTCCTATATGGGGATGTATGTCGGACGGCTCCAATCCCTCGATCCCATTCGGAGTGATCCGGCGGGCATCATAACGGCGCGTGATCTGTTCCGACGCAATGATTGTGAAAACCGGCTGGATCAGCACGACCGGATTCTGCTTCGCGAGGCGAAGGAAGTTCTGAAGACTATGCCCGGCGGCATCCGCAGACTTCGCGCCTTCCTGGGGACATGACGTGGATCGCATCGGCGCCGCCTCCCCGCCTCCTTCGACTCGCCGCCTGGTGGTCGCCATCACCGGGGCCAGTGGAGCGCCCTATGCGATAAGATTTCTTGAAGAGGCTTCTCGTCATTACGAGGAGATCTATCTCACTCTTTCGGATCAGGCGCTGCAAGTTATAAGCTTAGAGACCGGGCGCGCCGTCAATGCGAGCAACCTCAGCGCGGAAACACTCCTCGGTCACTCCTGCCCTTCCCTTCGTTTCGTTAACAAAAAAGACTATTTTTCCCCGCCTGCCAGTGGCTCGTTCCGCCACGACGGGATGGTCATCGTTCCTTGCTCCATGGGAACTGCCGGTCGGATCGCTAACGGCATCAGCGACGATCTTGTCACTCGCGCCGCCGATGTCTGCCTGAAGGAGCGGCGCAAACTCATCCTGGTGCCGCGGGAAATGCCCTGGAACTTGATTCATCTGCGCAATATGATGCAGCTCGCCGAGGCCGGAGCTATCATCCTCCCCGCGTGCCCTGGATTCTATCATCGCCCGCAGACTATCGACGACCTTGTCAATCACGTGGTCGGACGAATTCTCCAGCAGCTCGGCATCGAACAGACCCTTGTCCCGCAATGGCAGTTTGAGGAGCCAGACGCATGAACTCCTTCCTGACGCGCACGAAGCTCATATTGGAGATGGTCAAGTTCGAGCACACCATTTTCGCCCTGCCATTTGCTTTGATCAGCTTTGTGCTCGCGTCTCGACGGCCCCCAGGGAGCTTCAGTGCTGATACGCTGCTCTGGATCGTGCTGGCCATGGTCGGAGCCCGCAGCGCGGCGATGGCTTTCAACCGCATTGCAGATGCCGATCTGGACGCGCAGAATGCTCGCACATCACGACGTCACATCCCCGCTGGCCTGCTATCCCGTGCTCAAGTCTGGCTATTTCTCGCCGCAGCTATCCTCCTTTTCGAATTGGCGGCATGGCGGCTCAATCGACTCTGTCTGCTTCTCTCCCCGGTCGCGCTATTCGCCATTCTGGGCTACTCCTACACGAAGCGTTTTACCTCGTTGTGCCATCTCTTCCTTGGATTCGCCATCGGCATTGCCCCCATCGGTGCGTGGCTTGCCGTTCGCGGACAATTTGATGTGGTGCCGGTCCTCATCGGGTGCGCCGTGATGCTCTGGATCGGAGGATTCGACATCATCTACGCGCTTCAGGACTACGATTTTGACCGTTCAAGCGCCCTCTTCTCCCTGCCGAAAGCCCTTGGAAAATCAAAAGCACTCCTTGTGTCGAGGCTGATGCACTCACTTATGTTGGGGGTATTGGTTGCCATTGGAGTTCTCTATGGCCTGCATATGCTCTACTTCCTTGGCGTGGGAGTCGTCGCAGGGCTCATAGTCTACGAGCATAGTCTCGTGAAACCCGATGATCTCAGTCGCGTCGATCTGGCTTTCTTCACCTTGAATGGCTGGGTGAGCGTGAGCTTGTTCGGCTTCGTGCTGCTCGACACCCTGATTCTGCACTGAAAGACTGTCAAGATGAAGCTGCGAATTGGAAGCGTCCCTTACCTGAACGCCAAGCCTTTGGTGGACTGGTTTCATTCGAGCGAATGCATCGCTCAGGCAGAGATCACCTATGCCGTGCCGTCCCAACTGGCGCAAATGCTGCGGGATAATGAGCTCGACGTGGCGAACGTCTCCATTTTCGAAGCCTTCCAAAATCCCGATCTGGCGTTAATCCCTGGCATATCCATCTCGGCCTATGGAGCAGTAAAGAGCGTCCGCCTCTTCTCGCAGGTGCCCCTTGCCGAGGTAAGGACCGTCGCCCTGGACACTTCTTCCCTCACTTCCGTAGCCTTGACCAGGGTGCTGTTGGCCGAACAGTTCGGCGCAATGCCCCGATACATTTCCCAGCCGCCTCACCTTGAGACTATGTTGAGCACCTGCGACGCAGGCCTCATCATCGGCGATTTAAAGCTGTTCTCGCTTCACTCAGGGACGACGGTCTACGATCTTGGACAAGGCTGGTTCGATCTCACTGGGCTTCCGTTCGTCTATGCAGGATGGCTGGCGCGCGCCGAGCATGCCACTCCGGAAGTGACTGCGCTGCTGACGCAGGCAAAATCCTGGGGTTTGGAGCATCTGGACGAGTTGGCCGACACCTGGGCAGCCCGGATGAGTCTTCCCATCGACCGATCCAGAGACTACCTGCTCAATGTCATGAACTATGAGCTTACGCCTGAGCAGATGCACGGCTTGCACACGTTTCAGCGGAAATGCCGGGAGCATGATCTTATCTACGCCAATCACCCAATTCAGCTCTCAAATAGTGCCCTGGCAAGATATGGCTAGCCGGTGTTGCGAAGGCCTGCGGAGATTCCGTTGATGGTCGCGGCGAGGGCGTAGTCCAGATGCTCGTCTGCGGTTCCGTCGCGCTTGCGACGGAGCAGATCGACCTGAATCAGACTCATCGGGTCGACATATGGATTGCGACGGCGTATCGAGTGTGCAAGAACCGAGTTGGTTTCGAGCAGACAGCTCTGTCCGGTGACGCGAAGCACGGCGGAGTGTGAGCGGTCGTACTCCTCCAATAGCATCGCGAAAACTCGCTCGCGAAGATCGGCATCCTTCACGAGATCGGCGTAGCGCCGTGCTATCGTGAAATCCGCCTTCGCCATCCCTGTTTCGACATTGCGGATAAGATCCTCGAAAAGCGGAAATTTCATCATCGTGCGAAGCAGCGACTCGTTCTCTGGAGCAGCGTCCAAGAATTTCTGGAGCGCGTATCCAACGCCGAACCATGCGGGAACGACGTGCCGGGACTGCATCCAGCCGAACACCCACGGTATGGCGCGGAGGTCATCCAGGCTGCGTTGCGCGCCACGACGGGAAGGGCGTGAGCCGATCCGCGCATTCGAAAGCTCTTCAACAGGAGTCGCCTGCTCAAAGTAGGGCAGTATGTCTGGGTTGTCGTAGATGAACTCGCGGTAGAAGTCGAAGGCATCCTGCGACAGCTTATCCAGGGCATCTTCCCATACAGGCTCTATCTTAGCCCCCCACCCAGCAGAGCGCGTTAGCGCCTCCAACGATGCCGCGACCATCAGCTCCAGATTGCGCTCAGCGACGATGGGATCTGAGTATTTCCAGTTCAGGACTTCGCCTTGCTCAGTGATTTTGATCTCTCCAGTGAACGCGCCAGGTGGCTGTGCGGCGATAGCACGGTGGGTTGGCCCTCCTCCTCGCCCGACTGTTCCACCTCTTCCATGAAAGAGCCGCAGATGTATGCCACACTCCTCGGCAGCTCGATGCAGATCTCGGTGCGCCTTGAATATTTCCCAGGTGCTCGTCAGCATCCCGCCGTCCTTATTGCTGTCGGAGTATCCCAGCATCACCTCCTGCCTTCTTTCCCAGGAGTCGAGAAGAGGTTGATAGGCCGGATCCTTCCAAAGCAAGCGGCAAATCTCCGGGCCATTTCGGAG
>JANXLO010000057.1 GCA_025355115.1 Chthonomonadaceae bacterium | reverse complement strand
GTGATGCTGCATCGGGAAATGCATCTAATTAAAGCTAGTTCATCAGCTCTTCCAGTGGGGTAAGCAGGCCAGTCAAAACGTACTGGAAGACTCACTTGCCCTGTCCTGTTCCTTTTGCGAAACACCGGAAGTTTGTGGCTGTCTAATGAGGGACATCTCCTTGATGACCGCAATCACGACACGGTTTTGAGGGGCGCAGCAGGCAGTCGAGCTAGCAGGGGAAGCGAACAACATGGCCGATGAGATGGAGATAATTATACGAGGGGAAAGCCACTTTCGACCTGCGCTCTCGCGTCGCGAATTTCTGACTCGTGCTGGAACAGGTTTTGGGAGTCTGGCACTAAGCTTTATGCTGGCGCAGGACGCGATGGCGGACGCGAAAAGCGGTCCGAAAAGCCGCTATAATCCGCTCTCGCCAAAACCGCCCATGTTCCCGACTAAAGCGAAGTCCGTGATTTTCCTGTTCATGTATGGCGGTCCTAGTCAGGTGGATACGTTCGATCCCAAGCCTGACCTGGACAAATATCACGGCAAGACCATGAACACCGTGCTCCAGAATGTTGGAGAGGTCAAGACTTTTGGTGGCGGCGGCAATGCCCCTCTGATGCGAAGCCCCTATAAGTTTCAGAAGTACGGCAAGTCCGGCCTTGAGGTCTCGGAGATCTACCCGAACGTCGGGCAGTGTGTGGATGACATCTGCTTTCTGCGCTCGATCTATGGCGACAGCAACAACCATGCGCCCGCCCTCTTCGAGATGAACACCGGTTCGATACTCCAGGGTCATCCATCGGTCGGGTCGTGGGTCACCTACGGCCTCGGCTCACAAAACCAGGATCTGCCGGGCTTCGTCGTCATGACAGATCATCGCGGCGGCCCCATTGGCGGCGCGCCAAACTGGTCCTCCGGCTTCATGCCTGCCACCTATCAGGGCACTCTCTTCCGATCCTCTGGCACCCCAATTCTCGATCTCAGTCCCGGTGAAGGCGTTTCCGCTGCCGAGCAGCGCAGCAGCCTCGATCTGCTGGCGAAGATGAACGAAGAGCACCTGCACAGCAATCCCGGCGACAGCGAACTGGAAGCCCGCATCGGCGCCTACGAACTGGCGTATCGTATGCAGGCGCATGCCCCAGAAGTCGTTGACATCTCCAAGGAGACCGAGGAGACAAAGGCATTGTACGGCATCGACAGCGCGAGGACGGAGAAATTCGGGCGCAAATGCCTGATGGCCCGACGGCTCGTCGAGCGCGGCGTCCGGTTCATCCAGATCTACAGCGGCGGCGGGCACGGAGACGACACCTGGGACGCACACGGCGATATCGTGGGAAATCACGGCAAGCATGCCGGAGACACCGACAAGCCGATCGCGGGACTGCTGAAGGATTTGAAGAGGCGCGGCCTTCTGGATAGCACCCTTGTCGTCTGGGGCGGCGAGTTCGGTCGAATGCCTATCTCCCAGGGCAGCACGGGCCGAGACCACAACCCCGGGGTGCAGACAGTCTGGATGGCGGGCGGCGGCGTCAAGGGCGGGACGGTCATTGGCGCGTCCGACGAGGTCGGTTACAAAGCAGGCACCGACCCCTACCATATCCGGGACCTCCACGCCACCATTCTCCATGCGATGGGGCTCAACGATATGGCCCTGACCTATCTCTATAACGGTCGCTTCCAGCGACTCACTGAGAACGGCGGCAAAGTCATCAAAGCCGCTTTCGCATAATTCTTTCTCCTGGTGTATAATAGATTCAACAGGCAGCCGGATGGCAGGCAGGTGAACGCGAAATCGCTTCACCTGCCTTCGTTCGCACTGAGCCTGTAATTTTTTCTGTGAGGTGAGACCGTGAGTCGTCTGGAGGATCGGTTTGAGGCGTTGCGCGAGCGGGGAGAGAAAGCTCTCATCTGCTTCGTAACGGCGGGCGACCCGGACGCGGCGCGAACAGTCGCTGTAGTGCGCGCCTTGGCGGAGGCGGGCGCGGACGCCGTGGAGATTGGCCTCCCGTTCAGCGATCCATTGGCGGATGGGCCGAGCATTCAGGCCTCCTCGCAGCGCTCGCTAGAGGGCGGCATGACGGTCGCCAAAGCCCTGACGGCCGTCGCCGAAATACGGGCCGCTTGCCCCGCGCTTCCGCTCATTCTGATGACCTATTTCAATCCGATACGCCACTATGGTCTTGATCGATATGCGCGAGACGCAAAGACGCACGGGGTGGACGCCCACATCGTCACCGATCTCACGCCGGAGGAGGCGGGGGACTGGAAGCGAATCTCGGCTGAAAACGGCCTGGATACCGTCTTCCTCTTGGCCCCAACCAGCACACCGATTCGGATCGAAGTGGTTTCGCGGCTCTCGAATGGCTTCGTCTACTGCGTCTCGCGTACCGGCGTTACTGGAGCGCGTCAGGATATTCCCGCCGAGTTGACGGATGTCGTTGGGCGCATCAAAGCGCAGACTTCCACTCCTGTCTGTGTGGGCTTCGGAATCTCGACTCCTGAGCACGTCCGGCACATCTGCTCCTTCGCCGACGGCGCAGTGGTCGGCAGCGCGCTCGTCAGCCTTATCCATGAGCACCGCGACGCCGACGACCTCACGACTCGAGTGCGCGACTATGTCTCCTCCCTCAAAGCCGCTACCAAAAGCTGACATGCAGGGAATTCAGTTCACCTGTTGCCGGTTGGGAAGGGACTGCTCTCCGAACCGGTGCCGTTGTAAGCAGCCTCGCCATGGAGAGCGAGATCGAGCCCGGCGTCTTCCTCTTCGCCTGTGACACGCAAACCGATCGTCGCCTTCAGCGCGCGAATCAGCAGGAAAGTGACTAGTGCGGCGTAGCCCGCTGAAGCTCCGACCGCGACCGCCTGCTTGCCCAGCAAGGCAAAGCCGCCTCCCGCAAACAGGCCGTTTGCGCCTGCCGCGTTCACGGTCACGGACGCGAATAGCCCCGTCGCGATGGCGCCCCAGATTCCTCCAATTCCATGAACCCCAAAGACATCCAAAGTATCGTCGTAGTGAAACCGGTGCTTAAGTTGAATGGCGAAGAAGGAGATGAGAGAAACTACACTGCCGATCACGAGCGCCGCGAGTGGGCCGACGAAACCCGAGGCCGGCGTGATCGCGACCAGTCCTGCGACAGCTCCGGTAGCGAAGCCTAGTGCGGTGGGCTTCTTGTGCAGCAGGCAGTCGAGGGCGATCCATGTCAAGCCTGCGGCCGCCGCGGCAGCATGCGTGGAGAGGAAAGCGGAGCCAGCCAGGCCGCCGGAAGCGAACGCGCTGCCCGCGTTGAACCCGAACCAGCCGAACCAGAGCAGTCCTGTGCCGAGCAGAGTCATGGTCAAATTGTGTGGGCGCAGCTCTTCTTCATGCCCGCTTCCCGCGATCCGACGTCTGCCGAGCGCGATGGCGACAACAAGGGCGGAGACCCCACTGGTGATATGCACCACAGTGCCCCCGGCGAAGTCAAGCGCGCCCATTCCTCCGAGCCACCCACCATGCCCCCAGACCCAGTGCGCGACCGGGCAGTAGACCAGCGTGACCCACAAAACGATGAAGAGAATGTACGTCGAGAATTTCATGCGCTCTGCGATGGCGCCGCTGATTAGCGCCGGGGTGATGATGGCGAACATCATTTGGAAGAGCATGAATGTTTCCGCGGGGACCGTGGGGGCATAGTCCGGATTTGGCTGAATCCCCACGCCGCGGAGCAGGAAGTGCTGGAGCGGGTTGCCAACGAA
>JANXLO010000371.1 GCA_025355115.1 Chthonomonadaceae bacterium | reverse complement strand
CATCCTTGTCGCTGCGTTTCACCGCTTCTCGATAGGCGGCTTCCGAGTCGGCGAAGCGGTCTGCATAGTAGAACATGCTGCCTAGCTCGGAGGCTGCCTCGCCTGATTCGGGATCAACTCGCATAGCCTCTCGAAACTCCTGCTCTGCTTCCTTCTCCTTCTTCATCTCACGATAATCGTTCGCTAGATTGATATGATATTCAGCATGTCTCGGCTCCAGACGCACGGCGGCCTGGTAGGATAACAAAGCCTCAGCATATTTCGCCTCCTCGTACAGAGCATTGCCGAGCAGTGTCTGGTAGGTCGGTTCGTCTGGCTTGATTTTGACCGCCGAACGAGCCTCTCTCTCCGCATCCGCATACTCTTTGCTGTTGTAGTGAGAATTGCCTTCATTGTAGTGCCGCCTCGCCTCCGAACTGCGCATCCCATGCTTTCCCGCCACCAGAGAGGCGACGAGCAGCACGAAAACCAGAGCGGCAATCAGGGCGACCACGATCAGCTTCTGCACACGCATATCGGCATGGTGAACAGCGGGCGGTGGAATGGTTCTGTTCTGGACCGGCGGATCGGTACTGTGTGGAATTGGAGGCGGATAGGGAACTCTCAATGCGATATCTCCTTCAAACGAAACATGAGGAGATTATATCCAAAAAGGGCGCTTTCCCGCAAGTTCAGACATCGCCAAAGCGCATCTCATTGAGCTAAACTCAATAATGCTTCGGTACAGAACAATTTTTGCCAAACTTGCAGAGCAGAGGGAGAACTCATGCGTATTAAGGAAAGACGATCGTTTTTAAGTTGCGCGAACGTCGAACTGTTATGAGTGCTTTGCTGAGCATGAAGCGCATCCGCATTGGGCGCGTCGCATATATGTGGGCGGCTTGCTCGTCCGTCAAAAACACCGAACGAGGCTGAAAAGAATTTCCATGGCATCCCCATCTTCCTCACAATCAACTGGCAGGCTTGAAGCGGAGCCGAAATCAGCGCCCGGCGTTCCAGAGGTCAAGCCAACGAACGGCGCAGACGTCGACAACGGCGATACTCAGCATGAGTCTGGCATCGGCAAGAAAATGATTGGGCTGGCTGTGCTGCTCACCCTGCTGATAGTCGGCGGGATTTGGGGCATTCACTACTGGCAATACTCCTCAGTCCATGTCTCGACAGATGATGCCTACCTGACTTCTGACGTCGTGGAGATCACTCCCCAGGTCGCAGGGAGCATTGTCGACCTTCCCGTCAAGGAAAATCAGCATGTGAAGAAAGGCGACCTGCTTGCCCGCCTGGATGACGCCACCTATCAGGCTGATCTGGAGCAAGCGAAAGCCAACCTTGCCAGTGCTCGCGCAGCGGTCGCCGCCTCCGGTCTGAGCGTTGGGCTCACGCAGGCGACGGGCACCGCGCAGATATTGCAGGCTCGGGGAGGCGTGGCGCAGACCGACCGGGCCATCAGCGGAGCTCAGGCCGATCTGAAGCGGATAGCAGCTTCCATTCGAAGCGCGCAGGCACAGGCCAGCGGAGCGCAGGCCAATATTCGAAGCGCGCAGGCCGCCGCCGAGGCGGCAGTCGCCGCTCGTGATCGTGCCGTCGCGTCCGTTCGCGGCGCGCAGGCTTCCGTGATCACAGCCGAGGCTGGCGTCAAAACCGCGCAGGCCAACCTCGCTCAGGCCCAGGCTAATTATGATAAGGCAAACAAGGATGCGCTCCGCTATGCCGTCCTGTACGATGAGGACGCGGTCAGCGCGCAGACTCTCGATACCGCGAACGCCGCTGCCAAGGCCGCACGTGCTCAGGTGGAGGGCCTGCAACGCCAGATCGAGCAGGCGCAGTCGACAGTAGAAGCCCGCCGAGCGGATGTCGCCGCCGCACAGGAGCAGGTTCGTGCCTCGGACGCGACGATCCAGCAGACGCAGGCCATGACCGTCGCCGCGAGAGAAGCCGCGAATGCAGCCGTAGCCAACGTTAGCCAGACGCAGGCGCAGTTGCAGACTGGTCGTGAAGCGGTGGGTCAGCAGGTGGCGCGACGAGAGCAGGCTGTCGGTGTGCTGAATCAGGCTCAGACCGCACCAAAGCAAGTCGCGGTCAGTGAAGCGTCCGTGACGACGAGCCGCACCAGAATTGCGCAGGCGGAGGCGGCGCTGAAGAGCGCTCAGATCGCCGTGAATCGAACGCGGCTGGTCGCACCTTTTGACGGTATTATCAGCAAAAAGACCGGTGAGATCGGACAGCAGCTCGCCGTCGGGCAACAGGTCATGGCCCTCGTTCCTGATGGGGACATCTGGGTGACCGCGAATTTCAAGGAGACCCAGTTGAAGAGAGTTCGTCCGGGGCAGGAGGCTGAAATCGAGGTGGATGCGCTGACCGGCGAGAAGTTCAAAGGCCGGGTCGAATCGATTTCGGCAGGCACGGGCTCTACATTCGCTCTGCTCCCCAGCGACAACGCCACGGGCAACTTCACCAAAGTCGTCCAGCGGGTGCCCGTGAAGATCGTTTTTGACAAGAACCAGAAGGGCATCGAGGAGCTGCGAGCTGGCCTCTCCGTTGTCGCAAGCATCACCATCGGCAAATGACAATATAGAGCCTGCGAATGGCGGAGACAACGAAGCATTGCAACGGTCAAAGCAAATATCTATCTGGTTGTCCATCGCTCTCCTCGGAGGCGTGGGTCGCGCTTCGGCCCAGGAGCCTGCTCCGCCGGATACGCGTGTTGTCAAGCCGCCGCCTGTCCCGACGGGCGTCATTCCGTTGCCGAAGGGGCCGCCCCCTGTTGGGCCCATGGCTCGTATGCCCAAAGCGCTGATTCCGCTTCCTGACGGCCGGACGCCTCTCACTGTTTCGCCCGGTCAAGACGACCTGGCTCGACTCCTGCAGAATCGCAGCCTGACGATCAACGAAGCCGTTGCCATAGGACTCGGCTCGAACCGTGCTCTGGCCGGCGCCGTTTCGAGTCTGTATCGAACGCAGGGACGCACCGCTGAGGCTCGTGCAGCGCTCAATCCGACGTTTGGACTGGGAGCTAACGTCACGGAATACGACTCTGCCAATGTCGCGCATCTCGGGGCGTCTACCATCACAATTCAAAATCAGTTCAACGCCGTTTTCGGGGCGAACGCATCACTCCCCATCGACATCTCGGGTTCGCTGCGGGCTGCCGTCAGTCAGGCGCAGTTTCAGGAGATTGCGGTCAGGATTGAGATAAATCGTGTGCGCAACCAGATCGTTCTGGACATCAAGACCGCCTTCTACAATGCGCTCCGGGCGCAGGCTCAGACAGCGGTCGCGCAAGATGGTCTAAACAATGCGCTCGCCCGTCTCAACTCCGCGCAGAAGAACTATGCAGCGGGCACTTCGCCGAGATTCGATGTCATCACTGCGCAGCGCGAGGTCGCAGATGTGCAGCTCTCGCTGATCCAGTCCAAAAGCCAGGTCAGCCTCGCCCTTGCCCTGCTGAAGAGCAACATGGGGATTGCGATCCGAACCCCTCTTAAAATTACCGACGCGGGAGCCGTAGAGACTCCACCGGGAGTGGCGATGCCGGATGCTCTTCCTCCTTTTCCTTCCAGCAAAGGGCAGCGAATTGAGCCGGGAACGGAGACGCCTTCCGCGCCTCTCAGGGATACCCCACCACCGCATAAAGCGCAGCCCATCGGACCGGACACCGCACAGCCAAAAGATTTGACCGGCAAGCCTCTCTCAGGAGGCTCCATCACGGGCGATGTGGAGGATCCAATTACGTTGGGCTCTGACTTCGACGCCGTTCTGCGGGAGGGCATGCAGTCTCGTCCCGAAATACTGGAGAGCGATGCACAGCTCGCTGCGGCGCGCAAAGGAATTCAGCTTGCCCGAAGAAGCTCTCAGCCCTCTCTATCCGCATCACTCGGATACTCCTACGATCCCACAGCCGCAGGCTTCTCTCGAACCAACGAAGGACGAGTTGGTCTAAATTTGAATGTCCCGATCTTCGATGGAGGGCTGGCGAGAGCGCGCCGTCAAGAGGCCGAAGGAGATGTCGCCTCCGCACAGGTCAATCGGCGGCAGGCAGTTGATCAGGTGCAACTTGAAATACAACAGGCGTATCTCAATCTAGTGCAGGCGCGAGACCGCGTCGCGGTCGCCACTGTCGGGCTTGCCCAGGCTCATGAGGCTTCCCGCCTCGCGCAGGTTCGCTACAATGCGGGGGTCTCGCAGCAGATAGGAGTCTCCCCTATCCTTGAGATCAGCAGCGCGCAGGTCTCGTTGACGCAGGCCCAAAGCAGTCTCGTCACCGCGCTCTACGACTACAATACGGCGCGGGCCCAACTGGACAGGGCAACAGGCCGCTACTCTTGGACGCCTGATGCGCCAGGATACCCTGCCCCGCCAACCATCAAACAGCCTGTCATCAAAGGCAATTGAAATGGGAGGTTCCCGCGCAGGCGGTCACTTGGTCTAAGACTCGCGCTGTAGAAGCTCACTTCGGCGATCTTCCCTCCGCGAATTTCCGTATAGAAGACGTTCGCCTTTCAAAGACAGGGGTTTTTCAACACTTGGTCTCCCTGGCTGGTAAGCGCTTTCGCACGATACAAACTCTTGATCCCCGACCCCCTTCGGGCAGTTCTGTCACAAGAAGGAAAGTGTAGTCTCCTATGTGGATCGTTCAACTCGCGCTGCGCCGACCGTACACATTTATCGTTATGGCTCTACTGATCGTGATTCTCGGCGCGGTCACGATACAGCGCACTCCGACCGATGTTTTCCCCGTCATCGACATCCCCGTCGTCAGCATGATCTGGAGCTACAGCGGCGTCTCTCCCGACGACATGGAGAAGCGCATCGTCACGATTAGCGAGCGCGCTGCCACGACGACTGTCGCGGACATCGAGCATATCGAATCCCAATCGATGCCAGGCGTCTCGGTCATTAAGTTCTATTTTCAGCCGGGAGCCAAGGTTGAAGCCGGAGTCGCGCAGCTGACATCCATCTCGCAGACGCTCCTGAGGATCATGCCTCCTGGCATCACCCCGCCACTGATCATTCGGTACAGCGCGTCAAGCGTCCCCATTTTGCAGATGAGCGTCAACAGCAAGACCCTCGCCGAGCAGCAGCTATACGACCTCAGTCTGAACTTCGTACGTACACAGCTCGCAACGGTGCAGGGCGCGTCCATCCCCCTCCCCTACGGCGGCAAGGCGCGTCAGATACTGATCGACCTCGACCCTGAGGCGATGATCGCCCACGGCGTCTCCGCGGTCGATCTGAACAACGCGATCAGCGTCCAGAACCTCATTCTTCCGGCTGGAACCGCCAAGATGGGCGAGCGCGAGTACAGCGTTCGCTTGAACAGCAGCCCGGATGCGGTCGAAGGCCTGAACAACCTGCCGATCAAGCAGGTGAACGGCGCGACGGTCTACATTCGCGATGTCGCGCACGTGCATGACGGGTTCGCCGTGCAGAACAACATCGTCAACCAGAACGGCAAGCGCGCCGCTCTGCTCACCATCCTGAAAACCGGCGATGCCTCCACCCTCAGTGTCGTCGATCGTATCAAGGATGCTATGCCGAAAGTGCGGGCGACGCTTCCGCCCGCGCTCAATCTGCAGATGATGTTCGATCAGTCTGTATTCGTCAGGGCCTCAGTCACTGGAGTCGTGAGAGAAGCGCTGCTGGCCGCCTGCCTGACCGCCGCAATGATACTGCTCTTCCTCGGCAGTTGGCGCAGCACTCTTATCGTCGCCATTTCGATTCCCCTCTCGATCCTGTGCTCCATCATCGTGTTGGGCGCAATCGGCCAGACCTTGAACGTGATGACGCTGGGCGGGCTGGCGCTCGCAGTCGGCATACTCGTCGATGACGCAACGGTTGAGATCGAAAATGTTCATCGTAACATGGGGCTGGGCAAAGCGCTGACTCGCGCCATTCTGGACGGGGCGCAGCAGATCGCTGCCCCTACCTTCGTCTCAACGCTCAGCATCTGCATCGTCTTCGTGCCGGTCTTCTTCCTTACGGGAGCGGCAAAATCTCTCTTCACTCCTCTGGCTCTCGCTGTAGTCTTTGCAATGCTCAGTTCCTACCTTCTGTCCCGAACCCTCGTGCCGGTCATGGTGAAGCTGATGCTTCGCTCCGAACTGCATCTCTATCAGTCGCACGGGCATGTCGAGACGAAGGATCCGATCTGGCGATTCCACGAGAAGTTCAATGGGGTCTTCGAGCGCTTCCGCGACTCTTATGTCGGGCTTTTGGAATGGGCACTGCATCATCGAATGGTCGTCGCTGGCGTCTTCGGCACATTTTTTCTCGGGTCTTTCCTGCTCGTCCCCATGATAGGACAGGACTTCTTCCCGTCGGTGGATGCAGGGCAGTTCAGGCTGCATGTGCGCGCACCTGCCGGGACCCGCATCGAGCAGACCGAGCGCATTTTCCACGAAGTGGAGAACGAGATCCGACGCACGATACCAGCGAAAGAGCTCAACATGACGCTGGATAACATCGGCCTCCCTGTCGGCGGCGTCAATCTGGCCTTCAGCGACAATGCCTCGATCGGCCCGGCAGATGGTGAGATCCTGGTCTCCCTGAAGGCGGATCACGCCCCTACCCCCGGATATGTTCGCACTCTCAGAACAAACTTGCACAAGAAGTTTCCGCAGCTTGTCTTCTTCTTCCAGCCCGCCGACATCGTCAGCCAGATACTGAACTTCGGCCTGCCCGCGCCCATCGACATTCAGGTGGTCGGGCGAGACAAGGGCAACTTCGCCATAGCAACTCAGATCGCAGCGAAACTCAAGAACGTTCCGGGTGCGGTCGATGTGCATGTTCATCAAGTGCTGAATTCGCCCGAACTGCACATTAATGTGGATCGCGAGCGGGCGATGAGCATGGGACTGACGCAACGTGATGTTGCGAACAATTTGCTCACCTCACTCAGCTCAAGCGGGCAGGCTTCGCCCAGCTTCTGGCTAGACCCCAAGAACGGCGTCAGCTATCAGGTGGCCGCACAGACCCCGCAGTACAAGATCAGTTCGATTGAGCAGCTCCAAAATACTCCAATCCTAGGCAGCACCCCCGGCACCCCTCAACTGCTCAACAATGTGGCGACGGTGGAGCGCGGGAAAGCGGCTCAGGTCATCAACCACTACAACGTGCAGCCTGTGTACGACGTCTATGCCAATGTACAGGGGCGCGATCTCGGCGGCGTTTCGCATGAAGTGGATAAAATTCTGACGGGCCTGAATGGGCATCTGCCGCGCGGCACTAGTCTCATCGTGCGCGGGCAGGTTCAGAGCATGAACTCGTCGTTTTTAGGACTCGGTCTTGGACTTATCTTCGCGATACTGCTGGTCTACCTGCTGATGGTCGTGAACTTCCAGTCGTGGCTCGATCCGTTCATTATCATCACAGCACTCCCGGGCGCGATCTGCGGCATTATCTGGATTCTTTTCGTGACCCAAACTACCTTCAGCGTCCCATCGCTCATGGGCTCAATTATGTGCATTGGGGTGGCGACCGCGAACAGCATTCTGCTCGTCACTTTCGCCAATGAACGTCGCGAGGAAGGAGACTCCGCGCTGACTGCGGCCCTGACAGCGGGCTTTACAAGGCTGCGCCCTGTACTGATGACGGCTCTCGCGATGATTATCGGCATGCTGCCGATGGCGCTGGGATTCGGCGAAGGCGGTGAGCAGAATGCTCCCCTCGGCAGGGCGGTCATTGGCGGCCTAGCTCTGGCCACGATAACGACTCTGTTCTTCGTGCCCGTGGTCTATAGCTTCCTGCGCAGACATCAGCCGCGGATCGCAACCGACATCGACGACATGGCAATCGAGGGAACGGCCTGACTCCTTCCGTCTACTATAGAAAACTACTTTGAGGAACCGATAAATGGCACCCGTAGGGAAATCCGACACACCTGGCACCGCGCCTGCTTCAGGAGGCAGAATTGTCCTGCTTCTGCTGGGAACTTTGATACTTCTCACGATTCTGTTCGTCGTGGGGCTGCTGCCACATCTGCGTCAGCGCACCTCACTCGCCGCTGAAGCGCAGGACGTGAGTCAGGAGGTCGCGGAGGTCACTACTATCACCCCGCACTTCGCTCCCGCAGACACTCTGATTCTGCCCGG
>JANXLO010000016.1 GCA_025355115.1 Chthonomonadaceae bacterium | reverse complement strand
CTACGATCTCAAGCCGCCCGTCGAGGAGCCGACGAACTTCATCGGCTACCACATGGGCAATGTCGGCGACCCGGACTCTCTCACCGCAGCCTGCGAAGGCATGGACGCCCTACTCTATATGGCGATGGGCAGCAATGACTGGCAGTCGAAGGGCTTCGTGCCTTCCTCCTTCGACGTCAACGTCAAGGGCGTTCATCTGGCGCTCGCCGCCGCTCATGGCGCGGGCATCACCCATGCCGTCTACACCAGCAGCATGTCAATCTACGACGGCGATCTGAACCATCGCCGCTTCCCCGATGAGGAGATCACCCCGGACTCCCGCGAGGTCTACGGCCTCACCAAATACATGGGCGAGCTCGTCTGCCGCAACGCCTGCCGCGCCTGGAGCATGTCCGTCAACGCCCTTCGCCTCTGCCTTCCCACTCCAACGGAGCGCTGGCTTGCTCAGACCCGCCTTGGCACCCCCACGTTCTCCACCGATCAAACCGATGTCGCCCGCGCACTCCTTGCCGCTCTCGACTATCGCGGCCACGGCTTCAACCCCTTCACCATCTCCGGCGACTACGAGCAGAAGCTCATGAACCTGTCCAAAGCTAAGCGCCTCCTTGGCTGGGAGCCCCTGGCCCGCCCCAATCCCTGACTCCATTGCGTCTTCGTCGCCCTTCACTTGTAGTAACACGGCAAGTGAGTTTTACGCGACGCATGTCTACTGTTTTGAAAAGATGTCTTGCCATGTATCCACTACCAGGTCCTACAGCCGTGGCGGATCAACTCCCGGTTTAGCTCCCCTCAGACGTTCAGTAACGGGAGAGGAGACATGCGTATTAGCAGGCCGAAATTGCCTTCCATAGGGAGAAACTGCGATGACACTTATAGGCAATACCAGTACTACCGAAATCGGCTATAGCGTTCACCCTGGTTTGAAGATGGTGCAGAACTGGATATCTAACATGCCGGAGAAGACCGGCAGATCGTTGGATGAATGGTTGAACGCCCTCGAGAATTCCGGCCTTTCGACGAAAAAAGACCGATTTGAGTGGCTTAATCACGAGCATAAGTTCGGAACCAACACCGCCGGATGGCTGGCGCGGCGCTCGCTGGGCAAATCAACTGAAGATGAAGATCCAGAAGCCTATCTGCGCGAGGCGCCCCTGATGGTTGACGCCATGTTTGCAGGCGCGAAGGAACATCTCCGTCTGATCGGGGATCGTCTCCTCATGATTGGATCTCAGTTGGGACCGGATGTGCGGATCTGCCCCTGCAACACGGTCATTCCCCTTTATCGAAAGCATGTGTTCGCACAGGTCAAGCCTACCACTCGAACTCGCATCGATCTGGGATTCGCTCTAAAGGGGCTGGCAGCAACCGGAAAGCTCATCGACACTGGTGGTTTTGCCAGGAAAAATCGCATAACGCATAGAATCCCCATTGCGTCGCTCGAAGATATCGACGATGAGGTCATGCGATGGATGCAGAGGGCTTATGAAGTGGATGTTTAGTGCGGGTTTAGCAAATGGTTTTGACAAGCTGATTGGCCCATTTCGATATGCGAGATTAGCCCATCTAGTTGTCTCCTCGTGTCCTGGATTTTGACACAGACAACCACCTTAA
>JANXLO010000006.1 GCA_025355115.1 Chthonomonadaceae bacterium | reverse complement strand
GGCTGACCATTCTATTGCACAGGCGCTGCGGCTACTGCGTGACGGGCTTCAAAAGCCAGTGATTTCGCCGCATGCCGACTACAGCGCGATGACTCTTTTGCCTGAGTTGGGCTCATTTCGAAAACTCGCACAGCTGCTGTGCATGGCCCAGTACGTCCACTTCGCCGACGGTCGAAATGAAGCTGCAATCGACGATCTGCGCGTCGGATTGGCCTTCGGATATCGTGTACAGCTCGACAGTCTTCTCAGCGGCATGATTGGCCTTGCAATCGATGCAAAGGCCATGGAGCAGTTCGCTAGCCACCTCGACCAGCTTTCAGATTCCCAATGCCTTCAACTTTAAATTACGCATTGCAGGTCTCTCGCTCGGAGCTATCCTGGCGCTGCTTATCTGGCCTGGAACGCGATGGCTCGCCATGTCGCAGTTCAGTCTCAACACTCCATCGGCTGCGACAACTGCATCGTGGAGCCCAATAGCATTGTGGGGCAGCATGGTGAGTCCAACGATGGAGGCTGGCGTCCAACGAGCGCATCGACGTTATCAGGAGACGGCTGATGGCCACACGGATGACTTCGATCTGCAGTTCGCGGCGGCGCTGACAGTCCCTCCGCCGAAGGGGAGTTTGACACTGAGTATAAAAGTTGAGCGTTTGAGAGTGCTAGCACAGCGCTTTCGGGGCCACGCGGGGCTCCATGCCACGATCCTGCGCTATGCCACGCAATCGGATGTCCAGGCGAGCCGCAACGAAGCGAATCTCCTTGTAGGGGAGCCAGCGCTGACGAACCGCCCAGGCGTCGGGGTATAGTATGACACTCTGGCTCAGCTTGCGGCTTATGAGCGGGACGCCGTCGAAGGAGAGCGTCTTGACCCGGACAACGCCTATTTCCCGCTGATGCGCTCTGTCGGCTTGTTCGCAGATCGCCGGGATGCAGAGGCGCTGGCGGCAGTGCAGCGAGCAGCGCAAAAGCCGTTGTGGACGGAATACTATGCTGATGAGGTGAAAGCCGAGTGGAAAATTCAGGAGGAGACGTTCGGATCCGGCAGCGCATTGCCGCGCCTAGCCTTCGCCGCCGGGCTTCTTCTACCGCAGTACAGTCAGCTTCGAACCGTAAGCCGCGTGGCCGTCACTAAAGCGGTCGAGGCTGAACAGGAGGGCCGCGCAGAGGAGGGCCTGCGCATTCGCAAAGCAGTGCGAAAGTGTGGAGGCCTCATGCGCAATCAGTCGGTCTGTGTGATCGGCGCTTTGGTTGGCAACTCGATTTGCCAGACATCCCTGCTTCGACCGGGAGGAGCGCCGGTGGTCCCGCACTCCAAAGGCGATTCGGACGAGCAAATACGGGTGCAGCGCGGAAGGGAATATAGTGACTATCTAAAGCGAATCGGACACGCGGAGAGGATCCCTGAAGCGGAGGAGGTAACGGCCGCTGGGATGCAAGCGCGAGAGATCACAGCCCTTGCGATGCGATCTTCCGCATTGGACGCTCCCTCAAGGCTGACGTTCTCCTGGGTCACAGGAGTTCTGCTGCTCTCGACCGCCTTCTGGATGCTTGCACTCGGAGGCGGAGCGATGCTCTTGACCCGTCATCGTCGAATCCGCGACGGAGTGGGTCTGCCCCCCTCACTGCGCTCGGCAGTCGCGCTAGGTCTCATCGCGGTTTGCCCATGAAGGTTCGCAGTGACTACAATGAGTGAGCAACCGGCCAACAGCAGTAATGATAATTTATGTTCCATCAGACTTCACTGGCATGATGCAGCAATTTCGATTGCAGATGATGGGTCAATGCTTGAAAACCGTAAGGCATCAGGGATGAGCTTTGATTTCCGGTGTCGAGGCTTGTAACGGCCACTCTTCTTTGAAGAGGCGGACGATGCCGCCTTTGCGATACCCTGCGGGAAGCTTGTCGCAGATGAGCACCCAGCGCACTCCACTGCATCCGTAGGTCGCGACGGTGTCGCCCTCTGGAAGGTGTGTCTTGAAGCCGCACTGGTTTGCTTTGCTGCCTTTGGTGCTCCGCATTTCATCGGCGAGCATCACCCGGACGCTCTTGCCATATGGGTCCGAGCCCAAGATCGCCGCCATGTCCGGTCGGCTGCCAGCGAACAGGGTGACCGTGATTTCATTGCCCGCCACGCTATCGATCCAGCCCGATACTCCGCTCTCTTTGACGAAAATTGCATGTCTTTTGCGCTGAAGCGCTGTCGCAATCCCCTGCGCTTCCGCCCCGGCCCAGATATCTGTGCAGCGGCCACGGCCAGTGGCCGTTCGAACGCCCAGATTGACGAGCAGTTCATCGCCGACGGTGAGGTCGCTGAGCTTGACCGGATGGTCGCCCTTCCAGACTCTCGTTGCGCTGTCGACCTCCAGTTCGGCGCGGCCAAAATCAGGCGAGACGCGGGGCTCGAGTATGTAGTCCACTTTCACTGGCGCGGCATGCCGGGCCGCCACGAGTTTGCCTTCGCCGAGATTCGCAGTCTCGAGCCGGTAAGTCAGGGTGTTGCCAGCCAGGTAGGAGTATTCATCCTCGACGACACCCGCTCGCGTGAATGCTCCCTTCTCGTCCTTATAGAGGAAGAAGAGGCAACGCGATCCCAGTGGCAGATCTTCAAGTTCGGCATCAGCATCAAGAGAGAGGACGGAGCCGAAAGGGGGAAGGGTGAAGTTCACCAGCTCGCCCGTGCGATCCGTGCGGAACTGGCCCGAGCGGCGGGCGGCATCCACCTTGACCAGCTCGCCTCCGACTCGATGCTCGGAATGATCGGGTGGAAACCTGCCGGGCTGAATTTCGTACCAGGGCAGATTTTCGTTTCCGAAATCAGTGCGATAGGGGAAGTCCGCCGCCACTAGCTCCTTGGCATCGGCAGGCTCCTCATCGTGGCTGCCAGCATGAAGGCCCTCCCCAAACGGCATGGCTTCGATGGGCCAGGAGGCGGGAAACAGTCGGACGTTGCGGCCTTTGCGGAAGCCTTCGAGCATCAACTCCGGCTGAAGCACCAGCCGGACCCCGCTACATCCAAAGCAGTCGGTCGGGCTTCTCTGGAGCTCCAGCACAGTGGCCCACTTGTTGTTGGTGGGCGGATTGTAGGTACGCAGATGCTCGTTTGCCACTGCGACTGAGAGCCGGTGACGCTCTTTCGCCCACACCGCCGGATCGATGCCCTCCACCTTGAAGAGTGCTTGCAATGAAGCAGGATCACTGCTGAAAAGGGTGACAGTTAGTTTATCCCCGTCCACCCGGTCTATCCAGGCAGCCAAACCACGCTCTTTGATGAACGCGCGATGTCGCTCGCCCTGCTGCTCGGTCGCGAGCCTCGGAGCAATGGCGCCAGCCCATATATCGGTGCAGCGACGGAGGGACTTACCGGAACCGCCAGTGAAGTTGAAGAGGAGCTCATCCCCGGTCGCGAGGTCGCTCAGACTTGCCCTCTCCTTGCCTTTCCATACACGAGTCCTCGTATCCACCATGAGAGTGCTCTGGATAGGACCTGGCACTGTCTTTGAAACGCCGTGCCGTGTGACGAGCAGTCTGCTCTCTTGCAGTTGCTTATCATCAAGGCGATAAGTAAGCCCTTGACTGGTGGCAAGGGAGAACTCATCCTGCATGTCGGCAACGAGGCTGAATGCACCTATCGAGTCCTGGTAGAGTGAGAAGTTGAGGCGGGTTCCGATGGGCACATCCCGCAGATCGGCCTCGGCATTCAAGTACTGAACGGAGCCGTATGGGGGTAGCGTGAAGTTGACCAGCACTCCCGTGCCCTCCGTGCGGAACACGCCAGATCGATGAATATAGTCCGCTTCGACAAGCTCGCCCGCAACGCTGTGCTCTGAGTGATGGGGCGGAAATACGCCTGGATTGAGCTTGAACCAGGGCAGGCTCTGGTTCGCGGAGTCGGTGCGAAACGGATATTTTGAGTCCGTCTGGGCGGTGGTAATTGCCGCATGAGTCACCAGGAAAAGAAGCATCAGAGAGAGCGCTGCTCTCATCCGAGCACCTCCGACACCGGGCCCAGACTGTCTACGAACTGCTCGGCGTTGACCTCCATCTTTTGCATCATGGTGAGCATGACATTGCTGAGGCGCGCCTTCTCATCCATGGGCTTGCCGCAGAGGCTGCGCCACTCGTCGTAGCTGAGCGTATATTCACCGGTGACGTGTGATTTGTTGTAGTCGATGTGCCTTCCGTGCTTCAGGCCGAGGCCCCGCCCGCCTGCAAGCAGAATGGGCAGGTTACTGTTGGAGTGGCTGTGGCCGTAGCTCATGCCGCTGCCGAACAGCACCATAGTGCGGTCGAGGAGTGGCTCTCCCTCTTCGGTCTCGCTTTTTAGGCGATCAAGGAAATGCGCGAACTGCTGCATGATGAAGGCATCACTGTGTGCGAGTCGCGCAAGGATTTCGGGGTCGCCGTTGTGATGCGAGAGGTTGTGGCGCGCCTGAGTGATTCCTATCTCCGGTATCGCCAGCCCGTTGCCTTCGCTGCCATTCATGTACGTCACCACCCGTGTCATGTCGGTACGCAAAGCGAGCACGATTATATCGAACATCGTCCGCCAGTATTCGCCGGCTTGCGCCTTCGGCACATCGCGCTGGAAGGGCGCGGCGAGTTTTTTATCCACGGCGGGCTTCGGCACGTCGAGCCACGCATCGAGTCTTTCGGTGCGCTGTTCGACATCCCGCACGGCGTGGAGGTACTCGTCAAGCTTCGTCCGGTCATCCGTTCCAAGCGCGGTGCGCAGCGATTTTGCATCGTCGAAGACGGCGTCGAGAACGCTTTGCCGCTTCGAAAGCCGGGCGCGCTGAGCGGCGATGCCGCCCACTTCGTCGCCGAAAAGGCGCTGGAAAATCTGCTTTGGATTGTCCTCCGCGGGCAAAGGCACGCCATCGCGTGAAAACGCAAGCGTGTTTGTGCCGAAGGGATGCCCGGTGCCGGCGGAGATTGAAAGCTCCAGTGAGTTGAAGCGCGTCTTTTGTCCCACCACTTCGGCCATCATCTGATCGCAGGAAATGGTGTTCTCATACTTGCGCCCGCCCTGCGCATCGATCTTGGCGCCGGTCAGCCACGTATCCGCGCAAACGTGTGCCTGG
>JANXLO010000001.1 GCA_025355115.1 Chthonomonadaceae bacterium | reverse complement strand
GCTGCATCTGTTCGGCACCGTCTGCGGGGAGCGCGTCTCGGAGCGTCCCGCTGTCTATGAGGTCGCCGCCATCTATGAGAAGCCCACCATCGAGTACGCGGAGCAGTTCTTACGGCAGCAGGGCCTCCTCCACGGGATGTATCTCTGCTTCTTCGGAATGCACATTCTCAACCCCGGCATCTTCGACGCGCTTCAGTTCGCAATCGACAACGATCTGCGCGAAAAGGGCGAGTTTCAGTTCACCGGCGCGCAGGAGCGATTGCGGGCTGGCGGCGAAAAGTACTACGCCTACGAGACCATCGGCGATCGCCACGACATCGGCATACCGTTCGGCTACGCGCAGACGCAGGCCGCACTTGCCCTCAACTCCGTCTTCAAGGAGCAGATGCTAGCCGAGCTAGTCCGCACCCTGGCCGTTCCCCACCGAGCCGTCCCTGAAGCCTTCCGCGACTGATCCACATGCCTCAAGTTGGAAAAGCCGCCCCAATCCCGTAAAAGGAAAAGGGCGGCTTTAGCACTGCTCCGTTCGTAATGTTTCTAGTGAAACGCGGCAGTACGGTTAAGCGGCATCGGCGATTACCAGCCGGTGACGCTGATCCAGTTGCGGGTCACGTAGTCGCCGAGCGTACCGAACAGGAAGATGAGCCAGATGAAGCCGATGGCCGCCCACATCCAGGTGAGGCGCGTTCCCGACTTGACCTGCATGAAGAACAGGACGACCAGGACCGCCTTGATGACGGCGATGGTCATGGCGACCAGATTATTCAGCCCTCCGCCCATGTTGACGTAGGATGCTCCGATGGTCAACGCCATGAGGAGAATGAGCCAGCAGTAGACGATGTAGTAGACCTTCGGCTGCGTGATATGATGCGTCGGATGCGCGGCGTCCGAATGGGTCAACTCGTGTTCCATGTGCGAAAATTACCTTCCCTTTTACGAGCCCGGAATGAGATAGAACAACGGGAACAGGAAAATCCAGACGATGTCGACGAAGTGCCAGTAGAGGCCCGCCATCTCCACCGGCATGTAGTAGTCGGTGGCAGGGTGCTTGAACATCAGCATGAAAAACAGCGTGCCCATCACCAGAATGCCGATGATGACGTGGAAGGCGTGCAGCCCGGTCATCGCGAAATAGAGGCTGAAGAAGAGCTGGGCCCTCGACGCATACTCGGGCACAACGGCATCTTTCGGAAAGACGACTTTGCCGCCCTTCGACATCTGCGTGAGGGCCGCAGACTCTATTTTCGCAGGCGCACGACGCGCTTCGGCTCCCTTGGGCTCTTCTATCTTGTACTCGAAATAAGGCCCAGGGACGTGGTGCTCTTCGAATTTATTCTTCCACTCGAAGCCCTTGATGATCAGGAAGCAGAACGAGAACATGATCGTGATCGCGAGGAATAGCATCTGCCTCTGCCGATTTTTCATCTGGGCATAGTAGACCGCCATCGCCATCGTCAGGCTGCTGGTCAACAGAACGACCGTGTTGACGCCGCCCATCCATACGACCAGGTGATGATGCGCCTCGAGGAAGACATCCGGATAGTCGCGGCGGTAGATAGTGTAGGCCAGGAACAGCGCCCCGAAGAACATGATCTCCGTGACCAGGAATGTCCACATTCCCACCACGTAGGACTCGTTCTGCTGATCCATATCCTGAAACTGATGCTGCAGGTGCGGATCGTGATGCTGCCCGTGTTCCTCTGCTGCTGCCACACTCATGATAAACTCCCCTGCTGAATCTCTCCGCGTCCTTCACCAATCGCCGTCATGGGCGGTAACTCGCCCGCTCCTCGTTCGCCTCGGCTTGCCTAGGCGGCGTGCGCTTCCGAATTGCCCTCTTCGTTGTCCCGTCCAGCCTCCTGGCGAACCGCCGAGCTTGTGCCGGGCATATCCTTGCGATCCTCTTGCGCGCCGTGCTCGGTCTCATCGTCGTAGGCGTAGGCCTCCCACGTCACCACCGGGATCTCGTGGAAGTTCTCCATCGGCGGCGGCGAACTCGTTTGCCACTCCAGGCCGATGGCGCCCCAGGGGTTAGGGCCCGCCTTCTCGCCATACTTCAGCGACCAGATGAAGTAGATGAGCGGAATCCCATAGCCGACAGCGAGCACCGAGGCTCCAGCGGAAGACAGAATGTGCCAGACCTGATACTCCGCCGGGTAGTAGTGGTATCGGCGAGGCATTCCCAAATAGCCGACGATGAACTGCGGCAGGAAGGTGAGGTTGAAGCCGATGAATGAGATGCCCGCGGCCAGCTTCGCCCAGCCCTCCGGGTACATGCGGCCTGTGATCTTGGGCCACCAGAAGTGCAAGCCGCCTAGATAGCCCAGCGTAGCGCCGCCGACCATGACGAAGTGGAAGTGCGCCACGACGAAGTAGGTCATGTTCAGATGCACGTCCATCGCCAGCGAAGCGAGATAGAGGCCCGTCAGCCCGCCGACCGTGAACAGCCCGATGAAGCCGAGCGCATAGAGCATGGGCGCCGTAAGCCAGACTTGGCCCTTGTACATCGTCGCGGTCCAGTTGAACACCTTGATGGCGGACGGCACGGCCACGATGAAGCTGAGCGCGGAGAAGACCATGCTGGTGTACATCGACTGCCCGGTGACGAACATGTGATGGCCCCACACGAGGAAGCCGAACACGCCGATGGCGATCGAGGAGAAGGCCACGAAGCTGTATCCGAATATCCGCTTGCGGGAGAAGCAGGCGATGATCTCGCTGATGATGCCCATGGAGGGCAGGATCATTATGTAGACGGCGGGGTGCGAATAGAACCAGAACATATGCTGGAAAAGGATCGGATCGCCGCCCAGCGCGGGGTTGAAGATGCCGAGATGCAGCAGCCGCTCCACCACGACCAGGGCCAGCGTGATGGCGACGACCGGCGTCCCCAGCACAATGATGACGCTGGTGGCGTAGTGCGCCCAGATGAACAGCGGCAGCCGGAACCAGGTCATCCCCGGAGCGCGCATCTTGTGTATCGTGACGATGAAGTTGATGCCGGTCGCGATGGATGAGAAGCCAGCGATGAAGATCCCTACCAGCGTCAGGGAGACGTTGCCGTTGCTGTAGACGCTGCTGTAGGGCGTGTAGAACGTCCAGCCGGTGTCGACTCCACCCATCACCATCGCGGTCAGAGCCATCAGCCCGCCGATGGTGTAGAGGTACCAGCTGAGCAGGTTAAGGCGCGGAAACGCAAGGTCCTTCGCCCCGATCATCAGCGGGATCAGGAAGTTGCCCAGCGTGGCCGGAATGGACGGCACCAGGAAGAAGAACACCATCAGCACACCGTGCATGGTGAACATCTTGTTGTAGACTTCGGAGGTCAGCAGCTGGCCGTGCGGCGACGTCAGCTCGATGCGGATCATCATCGCGGCGATGCCGCCGAGCAGGAACATAAACGAGATCGAGATCAGGTAGAGCACCGCGATCCGCTTGTGATCGATCGTTAGCAGCCAGTCCTTGACGGCATAGCTCCAGTTAAGGTAGTTCGGCTTCTCATCCCCTGCGCGTAGCGGGATGGCAGATGGCGGCAGTGAGGTTGCGCTCATGGTGTGGTTCCTGTACTTCGGGTCGGCGCGGACGGCCTCTCGGGCGTCTGCGCTCCGTTGCTTGGCTCGACGATGGCGGAGGGCGGTCGCGGAGCAGCTGCGGGCGTCCCGTCTCCAGCAGGAGACGTGGCGCTGTCGCGCAGCTGCCGCCCGACGGTCGCATCGGTGCGCGGGCCGGTCTTGCTTGTGGCCGGGACGCCTGTGCCGCTCCCCATCGATTTGATGTAGACGATCAGATTATGCACCTGCTCCTCGGTTAGCTGATCCTCTTTATATGCGGGCATCGTCGTGATCTGTCCGTAGCCTTCGAGCAGGTTGTCCTCCGGCTTGCGGATCGCGTTGCGCAGATACTCGTCGGTCGCATCTACGATCTTGCCGCTGAGCATCTTGCGGGGCCTGCCGTAGATGCCCGCTAGGGCCGGAGCGCGCACGCTGTCCCTGGGACCGTGGCAGTTGGAGCAGGCCAGCGTAGTAAACAGCTCTCGGCCCTGATCCGCCGCCGATTCCACCTTGTTGCTGGGCGCTCCCTGCTTGCCCGTTCTGAGCCATTCGGTGTAGTCGGCGGGGGTCATCACA
>JANXLO010000757.1 GCA_025355115.1 Chthonomonadaceae bacterium | reverse complement strand
CAAAGCCGCGGTCCTCATGAGCGACACAGTGCTACTGCAGGAGGAAGTCAACATCCTGATGGCTGCAGCGCACGACAACGGCCTGGAAGTGAGCGCCGTGCACAACCATTTCTTCTTCGAGGAGCCACGCATCTTCTACATGCACGTTCACGGCATGGGCAGCGTGAGCGATGTGATCCAGCGCTACGCTTCGGCCATCAAAACAACCAAGCTCTTCCCCGCCAACCAACCACCCGCCGGCCCGCCCGCCGCTCGAATGGGGAGCGAGCGCTTCGATGTTTCTGCGCTGGATGCGATCGTGAAGTATAAGGCCGCAGTCAACGGCACGACAGTAAAATACACGGTCGGCCGCGCTGATCTCAACGTCATCGCGATGGGCGCTGATATTACGTCCGCCATCGGACTAAACTCCTGGGCCTCGTTCGCGGGAGATAAAGACAGCGCTCATATCGCGGGCGACATCGCCATGCTCGAACCGGAACTTAATCCCGTGATCAAGACGCTCCACGCGCACAACCTGAACGTCGTCGCCGTCCACAACCATATGATCGGTGAGCAGCCGCGTATGATGTTTCTGCACTACTACGGCAGCGGGCAGGCGGAGACGCTCGCGCAGGGATTCCGGGCGGCGCTGGTTGAACTGGGCAAACACGGTAGGACTCTGAACATGAAAGCCATGAACATGGGCCGGTAAGGCTCGAGCACTCCTATGTCTATGGCGTCCACACTGCCTGAGAGCCGCACGTCCTCGGGATTTACGCCGGTTGGACGCCTCAAGCTTATACCACAGCCTCCTCGCTGACGCAGGAATCCCCGCAGCGCTGACGGAACCTACTCGCATTCCTCTTTACGGTCTTGCGTCGGAGCGCTGCTATGTTGGATGTTCTGAACAAAATCATCACTCTGCTCTCAGACTACTTTCGTGAGGCAAGCGAGTCCGATAAGAAGCGGTCTGACAACCTGCGCTCCAGAGGGGGCGCAGGTCGCAGTCTGAGGCTGGCAGTCGGCTGTTTGGCGTTTTTCACCCTGCTTCCAGGCTATTTCACTGCGGAATCCAGCGGCTTTGCCGCACAGACTCCCCTGCCCTACTACGATCAGTCTGTCAAGCCACTCCTCAAAAAATACTGCGTTCAGTGCCATGGGGCGAAGCTCCAACGCGGCGGAATTCGGCTGGACACGCTGGGGCACGACTTCTCCGCGCCGCTCGTCGCCATGCACTGGGCCGATGTCATGGAGCGAATGAACTCAGCGGAGATGCCACCCAAAGGCTCGCCGCAGCCGAAGCCGAAGGAGGTGGCGAACCTAGCTGACTGGATCACCGCGCAGCTCAAGGAGGCGGACGCCACCCAGAAAGCGGGGCTCGGCGAGAGAGTCTCATTTCGCAGGCTGACTCGCGAGGAGTATCGCAACACCGTGCGGGACCTGCTGGGAGTGACGGTGGATGTCACCGATCCCTCCGGGCTGCCGGAGGATCCGGACTGGCAGGGATTTCAGCGCATTGGCTCGGTGCTCACAATTTCGCCGGCGCACGTGGAAAAATATCTGGCGGCCGCCGAATCAGCGCTGAACGAAGCATTGCCGCCCTCGCCTATGCCCAGAAGCGAGATCATCCATTGGAGCCCCTTCGATCTGCGCGGAGCGGCGATGAAAAGCCAGTTCACCGCGCGAGGAAATGCGGGTATCGTGCGCGCGGATATCGTGCCAAATAACGGCGCGAACGGCACTCCGGGCGAAAATCAACTGCTCACCATCAAGGCCGCCGGAGAGTACCTGATCCGCCTGAAGCTGAGCGGCTTGCGCCCCGCTGGCGGCACCTCGCCGCGAGTGAACGTCTACGCGGCAGACTTGAGTCGGACGCTGTTCGAGAAGGATGTAGAGGCTCCAGAGGACAAGCCGATCACCATCGAGTTTCGAGCGCATCTTCCTGCGGGAGCGCATCAGATTCGAATCATCAACGCGGTTCCTGGCCCCAATCCGGAGGCGAGCGCTTCACGGCCGGAAGGCGCGCATCCCTTCACCGATATTCGCAGGAGACGTCCCTGGCAGATCAAGCTGACCGACGATGATTTTAAGCCACTGGTTCCATCGATCCTGCTGGATTCCGTCGAATGGGAGGGGCCGCTTCTCCCCTCCTGGCCTACGCCTGCCTATCGCCGAATCTTCTTCCGTGGCGAAGGCGCGGTGCAGGATCCCGCCTACGCTCAGCAGATCCTGGCGCGGTTCGCCGAGCGCGCCTACAGGCGTCCAGTGCAGCCTGTTGAGGTGGATCGCCTGGTAAGGCTTTTTGAAAACTCTCGGAAGCTTGGCGACAGCTTCGAGTCCTCCGTTCAGACTGCGCTGTTGGCAGTGATGTGCTCGAAGAGTTTTCTGTATATTGTAGAGGGACAACAGAGCACGCCCGCCGCAGTGGCGGTCAAGGCTTTTCACGCCGCTCCCGTCACGCACGCCACCGCCAAAACCTCCAACCTACTCCCCGCCGCTCCCGCCTCGCTGCTCACCGACTGGGAGATAGCTTCACGCCTATCGTACTTCCTGTGGAGCACCATGCCGGACGAGCGCCTGGTGGAACTCGCTCGCGCTGGCAAGCTCCACCAGCCTGCGGTTCTCCAATCGGAAGTGCAGCGGATGATGCGCGACCGGCGCATCGACGCCTTTGCCGACTCCTTCCCGCGCCAGTGGCTTCAACTGCGCCGCGTCGGCATGTTCCCGCCCGACCGCAAGATCTATCCCAGCTACGACGACTATCTCGAAAAGAGCATGGTTGATGAGACGACCGCCTTTTTCCGTGAGGTCATGACCCGCAACCTCAAGATCGGCCAGTTCCTCGACTCGGATTGGACGATGCTCAATCGTCGGCTCGCAGAGCACTACGGCATCGCGGGCGTCGAGGGAGAGGAGTTTCGGCGGGTAGCATTGATGCCCAAGGACCATCGCGGTGGCCTGCTCACGCAAGCCTCCATTCTCAGCCTGACCTCAGACGGCACACGACATCGTCCCGTGCATCGCGGCAAATGGATATTG
>JANXLO010000731.1 GCA_025355115.1 Chthonomonadaceae bacterium | reverse complement strand
ACTGATCCCGGCTCGCCTCGCGGCCACGCGCCTGCCGAACAAGCCACTGATCGTCATCGCGGGGAAGCCGATGATACAGCATGTCTGGGAGCGCGCCTGCCGCGCCGCCAGCCTGACGCGAGTCGCTATCGCCACGCCGGACGCGGAGATCGCCGCCGCAGCACAACAGTTCGGCGCGGAGGTCGTCATGACCTCCCCAGCGCACCGCTCGGGCACCGACCGTCTCGCGGAGGCCGCGGCTCTTCTCGTCTTGCCGCCGGACGCGATCGTGGTCAACATACAGGGAGACGAGCCGCTCCTCGATCCCGCTGCCATCGAAGCCGCCGTGCAGCTTCTTCTCGCCGATCCCGACCTGCCCATGGCCAGCCTGATGTGCCTCTGTCCGGAGAGCGATCGCGACAACCCCGACTGCGTCAAGGTCGTCTGCGCGGCGAACGGCGACGCTCTCTACTTCTCCCGTGCCCGCCTGCCGTTTCCGCGCGGCGCCGGCGCCGCGCCTGTCCTTCAGCACATTGGCCTCTATGCCTACCGCCGGAATTTTCTCGCCGCCTATGCCAAGCTTCCCCCCACGCCACTCGAGCAGACGGAATCGTTGGAGCAACTTCGCGTCCTCGAGAGCGGCTACCGCATCCGCATGGCCCGCATCGACTCCGCACCCATCGGCGTGGACACTCCAGAAGACCTCGCCCGTGTCCGCCTGCTTCTCGAGAAAAAACGCTGAATTTCCGGTCTGTTCCGTGTTGTGCCGTCAATCAGGGAGGAATCAGGGAGAGGTATGCCGGATTGTCAAGGCGTAACCCCGGCCCGGATATGCGGGAGGCAGGGGGAAATTTTCAGGAGGCAAATCCTTGTCTGACAAAGTACGAGTAGGCATCATCGGGACCGGGGGCATCGCGCAGGGCCATGTGCGCAGAATGCTGGCAAACCCGAACGCCGAGATCACAGGTCTGTGCGATATTCGTCCCGAAGCGCTGAAGGGAACCGTCGAGCGGTATCCCGATGTCAAAGATGTGCCGCAGTACCATGACTTCCGCGACCTGCTCAAAGCGGGCAACGTCGATGGCGTGGTGATCTGCACACCGCACACCACCCACTTCGAGCAGACCATGGCCTGCCTCGACGGCGGGCTGAATGTGCTCTCCGAGAAGCCGATGGTCTGCACCGTAGCGGACGCCTATACGGTGCTGAAGAAGATCGAGGAGAGCGGCAAAGTGTTCGTCCTCAACTATCAGCGCAGCTATCAGCCGGAGTTCCTCTATATCAGGGACAAGATTGCGAGCGGCGAGGTCGGGGAGGTTCAGTTCGTTCAGGGCCTTCAGGGGCAGGAGTGGCTGCGCGCCTGCGCTAACTCCTGGCGGCACGACCCGGCGCTGAGCGGCGGCGGGCAGATCAACGATTCTGGCTCACATATGCTCTCCGTCCTGCTCTTCGTGACGGGCCTGACGGTGGATCGCGTCTCTGCGTTCATGGACAACATGACTGTGCCGGTGGACATCAACTCCGCGCTCACCATCGGGTTCGTAGGCGGGGCGATGGGGAACATCTCCATCGTTGGCAATGCGCCGTCGTTCTACGAGGATATCACGATCTGGTGTGCGAAGGGCGCATTCTACCTGCGCAATGGCAAACTGGAAGTCAGCGACGCGGTCGGAAAACGCCATTTCCCCGCGGTCGAGGATATGCCTAAGGGCAACAATCCCGACGACAACTTCATCGCCGCCGTCCGGGGCGAGCAGGAGATCGGCTCACCTGGCATCTGGGGCCTGAGAGTAATGGAGTTGACTGAAGCCGCCTGGAAGTCCGCTGCCAACAGCGGTCAGGTCTCCCACGTGGAGCACGTCGGGCTGTAGCCTGTCTCGTTCCCCTCCTCCCTGCTCGCTCGACCCAGTGCGCAGGGAGGGAGGACTCCTTGGCAATTCCTAAGTGCCGCCGCGTTTGCACAGTTCTTTCTGTCAGTCGCGCCTTCTTTTTTGAGCGCATGTTCCCCTCGCTGCTCCATTGCCAGCCTTCCGCGGTTCCATCATCGTAATCCCTTCGTGCCGACTTGCAGCCTGACAATTGCCGATGTATCTTTACTCTCGAGCCGGCTTCACGGCGGGTGGTTGAGACACTGGCCACTTCTTTCGATGGTGTTGAGATTGCGCTGAAAGGCAGATGGAATGTGACATACTGGAGGGCAGAGCAGAGATCGAGACCATGCGTGGAGGATCAGAAATTGCGACTGACTGGAATGCTGGTTTGCGTTGTAATGGCGACGGCTATGGCAAAGGCGGGCGCTCAGACGCCGGGAGCGCTACAGGCGACCCATCTGCGCTGCGAGTACGCCACCGAGCCCATGGGAGTGGACACGGAGCATCCCCGGCTTTCCTGGCAGGTCGCGAGCACGGCCAGATCTCAGAGGCAGACGGCCTATCAGGTGCTCGCATCCTCCTCGATGACTTTGCTGGAGGCGGGGCGTGGGGATCTGTGGGATAGCGGGCGGGCGAAATCCGAGGAGACGCTGTCGATTCCCTATGCCGGGAAGCCTCTAGCGACCGCGCAGAGAGTCTTTTGGAAAGTCCGCAGTTGGGACAGGGAGGGACGAGCCTTCTCTTGGAGCACGCCATCCAAGTGGACTATGGGAGTGCTGAAGGCGGGAGATTGGAACGCTCACTGGATCGGGAGCCCTGCCCCGGAGCAGGAGAGCGTTCTGCTTCGAAGAGAGTTTGCGGTTCGGCGCGGCTTGAAGCGGGCGGTGGCTTTCGTATGCGGGCTTGGGCAGTATGAGATGCAGTTAAATGGGCGAAAGACGGGCGACGACCTGCTGACGCCGGGCTGGACGAACTACAGGAAGACCTGTCTGTACGACAGCTACGACGTCACCTCTCTGCTGCATGCGGGCAAGAATGCGGCTGGGCTTTTGCTTGGGAACGGGATGTATCGGGTTCATGGGGGACGGTACACGAAGTTCGTCGGCTCGTTCGGGCCATTGAAGGCGATCGGGCTGATCCGCCTGGAGTATGCGGACGGGACGGTCGAGACGGTGGGCACAGATGCTCAGTGGCAGACACGCTCCGGGCCAATCACTTTTTCGTCGATCTATGGCGGCGAGGACTACGATTTTCGACTCGATCCATCGGGGTGGGATCGCATTGGATTTGCGGGAACTGGCTGGGAGAGTGCGCGGCTCGTCGAGGGGCCGGGCGGGCGACTTCGCGGCCTCAGTGCCTCAGCGCCGCCGCTTCGCTCCATCGAGAGCTTGAAGCCGGTGAGCGTTCGGACGATAAGGCCGGGCGTGACGGTCTACGACCTTGGGCGCAACGCCTCCGTCATGCCGCGCCTTCGAGCGCAGGGAGAGGCGGGCGCGATGGTGCGCATCACCGGCGCAGAGCTGCTGCGTGCGGACGGCTCGGTGGATCGCGGCTCGTCGGGGGGAGGCGAAGCCTACTGGCAGTGGACGCTTAGCGGAAGGGGTGACGAGGCCTGCTTCCCGCATTTCTTCACCCAGGGCTGCCGCTATCTTCAGGTTGAGGCGTTGCCCGCCGCGAAGGGCGGTGCCCTTCCCGTGGTTGCCGCGCTGGAGGGGATAAACGTCCATTCGTCGTCGCCATCCATCGGGGAGTTTGCCTGCTCGAACGATCTGTTCAATCGCATACACACGCTGATACGACGGGCGCAGGAGAACAACATGGTGAGCTTGCTCACCGACTGCCCGCATCGCGAACGGCTGGGATGGCTCGAGCAGGATCATCTCAACGGCCCATCGCTTCGCTATGAGTTCGACCTCGCGCAGCTCTTCACGAAGATCATGAACGACATGGCGGACGCGCAGCTTCCGAACGGTCTTGTGCCGGACATCGCGCCGGAGTACACGGTCTTTTCGGGCGGATTTCGGGACTCGCCCGAGTGGGGCAGCGCGCTTCCGCTGTGCGCCTGGCAGCAGTACGAGTGGACGGGCGACAAAGAGATTTTGCGCGCCTACTATCCGCAGATGGAAGCGTATGCGGCCTATCTGGCCAGCCGGGCCAAGGACGATATCGTGGATCATGGTCTGGGCGACTGGTACGACCTCGGCCCCGGGCCGCCCGGCTATTCGCAGCTCACACCTATCGCACTGACGGCGACTGCCTTCTACTACGCGGATGTGGTCACGCTCGCGCGGTCGGCAGTCGTGCTGGGCCGGGCCGAGGATGCGCGCAGGTTCGAGGCTCAGGCGAGCCGAATCCGCGACTCGTTCAACCGGAAACTCTTTCATGCGCAGACGGCCCAGGTCGCGACCGGCTCTCAGGCATCGAACGCGATCGCGCTTGTCATGGGGCTTGTGCCCGACGCGCAGCGCGGGGCGGTGCTGGAGAATCTGGTGAAGGATGTCCGCGCTCACGGCAACGGCCTGACGGCGGGGGATGTCGGGTATCGCTATCTGCTGCGGGCTCTGGCGGACGGGAACCGGTCGGACGTCATCTTCGACGCGAACGCGCAGTCGGACAAACCGGGCTACGGCTACCAGTTGGCGCACGGGGCGACGAGCCTGACGGAGGCGTGGGACGCGGGCCGGGGCTCTTCGCAGGATCACTTCATGCTGGGTCAACTGATGGAGTGGTTCTATCATGATCTGGTCGGGATCGGAGTCGATCCGACCGGGCCGGGCTTCAAGAGGATTATGATTCGGCCGCAGCCGGTCGGCGACATCCTGTTCGCCCGAGCGTCCTGCGAGACTCTGCGCGGCCGCGTCAGTGCCGACTGGAAGCGAGACGGTTCTGCGTTTACCCTCTCCGTCGCTATCCCCGCCAACTCAACTGCCACGGTGTGGATGCCTTCGGCGTCCCGCGTCGGCGTCCGGGTCAACGGGAGCCAGTCTGACCGCTCCGAAGGAGTGCGTTTTCTGCGCCAGGAGGCCGGGCATACGGTCTATACGGTCGGCTCCGGGCACTACGTCTTCCAGTCTCTACAATAACCTCTGGCCGGCTTGCGAAGGAGGCGCTGACGGTTGCTGCGCATGGCCCCTTTTACGACGATTTTTGCGGTAATCTGTGGCCGACTACGTATTTTGTTCCTTTTCGTCTACGTTCGTGTCTACGGTCGTTTGCTATACTGAGCCTGTTACGACCAACACGAACGCAAAGAACAGGAAAAGCATCATGCGCATTTTCACACTATCCGGCTACCAGGCTTATCTTGGGCTGGGCCTCACCCTGTTTGCTGGTCTCCTTGCCACCTCAGTGCAGGCTCAGGTCACCCTCGTGACTACCCGGAACACGCTTGGCTCCACGGACTTCGTGGACTGGGGATCACTTGGCGGTGAGTTGACATCGATTGCCTCACCCTTCTCGATCAATTCCAACGGCGGCCTGTCCCTTACGGTGAGTGAATTCGGGCCTTCCTTCACTCGCGCCAATGAAGGCGGCGTATGGGGCGGCAACTTCGCTCTGGGGGATCATCTTCTCTACACCGACGTCTCCCCCAGTGGAAACGGCCCCATCACCATCGTTTTCGCTTCGCCCGTTTCGGCTGCCGGCTATCAGATCGAGACGGCAACTGGCGGGGTGTTCCTCGCGCGGCTTCGGGCGTTCGACAGCTCCAATACGGACATCGGCACGGTGACGGAGACCGGATCAAGCCATGGTGGCTCCGACAATTCGGCAATCTTCATTGGGGGCAAGCGGCTGACCCCGGACATCAAGAAGATCGTGATCAGCATCGACTCCTCGCAGTTTGGGGATCCGGCGAGATTCTCGATAAACCGCCTGGACATTCGCACCACCGGCACAGCCGCCGCTACCCCCGAGCCGGGTGGATTGGCTCTGGTGGCAGGCCTCCTTCTCTCCGGATCAGCCCTGATCAGGCGGCGCAGAAAGTAGGCCGGGCAAAGCAAGCCAGCACGAAAACAGAGGAGACGCACAGTTTCCTGAAAAAATGTAGACGGATGTTGCATAAAATCCTGTTGCCGCGTTACTACAAGTGGAGGGGCACCAGAGATTTCGACGCCGAGGGCGAAGCCAGCGACGTCCTGCCTGCACTGCCTCGGAGGAGCCGGAGTTCACCCCCTGAACTCCGGCTCTGATCCTTTCTCCCCCTGAAAGGCGGCGGCGCAGATGATCGGACAGAGCAGCGGGCGACGATTCTTTATCGATATGAACGCCTTCTTCGCGAGCGTGGAGCAGCAGGAGAGGCCGGAGCTGCGGGGAAAGCCGATCCTCATCGCCCCGATGCTCTCAGATTCGACGTGCGCGATCGCGGCGTCGTATGAGGCGAAACGGCTGGGCATCAAGACGGGGACCTCGGTGCGGACGGCGCGGCGCCTCTGCCCGGAGGTCACAGTGGTGGAGGCGCGGCCGCACCTCTACATGGAGTATCACCGGGGGATACTGGAGACGCTGAACGCGCGGTTCGTGGATGTGCAGGCGCTGTCGGTGGATGAGATGGCGTGCGGGGTGGACCGGCTGCACGGGTCGCGGGAGCTTGAGGAGCAGCTGGGGCGGGAGGTGAAGCGGGGGATCGCGGAGAGGCTGGGGCCGCTGATGCGCTGCTCGGTGGGGATCGCGCCGAACGTCTTTTTGGCGAAGGTGGCGGGGGACGTGCAGAAGCCGGACGGCCTGACGGTGTGGCGCAATGAGGACTTGCCGGGGGCGCTGTTTGATCTGGACCTGCAGGATCTGCCGGGCATCGGGAGCCGGATGGCGATTCGGCTGGAGCGGCACGGCATCCGGACAGTGGAGCGGCTGATGGAGTGCTCGTCGGGTGAGCTGCGGCGGGCGTGGGGGAGCGTGGTGGGGGCGCAGTGGTGGCATATGCTGCGGGGGAGCGCGGAGGCGGACTACGGGCGGAACATGCCGGAGGTGCGCAAGTCGGTGGGGCATTCGCATGTGCTGCCGCCGGAGTTTCGGACGGAGACGGGGGTGCGGACGATCCTGATGCGGCTGTTCTCGAAGTGCATGGCGCGGCTGCGCAAGTACGGCCAGGCGGCGGGGGCGGTGCAGGTGTGGATAGACTACCGGCACGAGCGGACGTTCGCGACCTACGGGGCGAAGCGGCGCAGCGGGAAGCATCTGCACGCCAACGACGAGGTGAGTTGGATAAAGACGGTTCGGCGGCTTGGGGAGGCGATCCCGGCAGCTCGGGAGGGCTATCGCCCGCTGCGGGCGGGCATCGTGTTCACGGATCTGATTCTGTGCAAGGACATGAACCTGAGCCTGTTCGACGATCCCATCGAGCGCACGATGCTCGGCAACACGACGGACGCCCTGAACGCCAAGCACGGCTATGTCGTCGACGTGGCAAGCATCTTCTGGCTGCACGAAAACGCTCCGTTCCGCATAGCATTCGGACAAGTGCAGTAGACAGAGGCGTCGGTACGGAAACGATGTGAAGCGGGCTGGAGTAAGGCCGGCAACTCGCCTCCTTCGGTCTATGCCGTTGGCATAAAAACGCGCGACAGACCTGGCAATCATAGCTGCATGTTCAGACACGTCCGGTGCCCAATGCCATCATCAGAGGGAGTTCAGCAGAGCGGGGTCCTCGAATGTGGGAATGTTCACGCGGCGATCGACTCTGTAGGCTTCCATGAGATCGGCTGGGTAGGGATGGAGCAGCCCCATCACATCCGAAGGCTTGCTGTCGCCGATGCGCAGCCACTTCTGCTCGTCCTCGGGCAGAAGGATAGCGGGCATGCGGTTGTGGATCGGCTCCATGATCGCGTTGGGCGAAGTGGTGATGATGGTGCAGGTGCGGAGAGGCGTTGCGTCGGCCTGCTTCCACTCCTCCCACAACCCGGCGAACGCGAACAGCTCCCCGTCTTTGCGCCGGATGTGCATTGGCTGACGCACGGATCCCTCGGTTTGCCACTCGTAGAAGCCGTCGGCAGGAATGAGGCAGCGTCGGCGGGACAGGGCGACCCGGAAAGCGGGCTTTTCGGGCAACGTCTCGGCGCGCGCATTGATCATCTTGTTCCCGATGCCCGGCTCTTTGGCCCAGGACGGAATCAGCCCCCACTGCATGAGATCCAGAAAGCGCGCTCCCTCCCCCTCTACAATCACCGGCACGGCTTGC
>JANXLO010000659.1 GCA_025355115.1 Chthonomonadaceae bacterium | reverse complement strand
GTTGAAAAAAGAGAGCTCGAAAGCCAGCGTCCAGAGCATGATGAGCCCCTCGTCGGACGGCCTGTCCAGCACGCTCACGAAAAAATCCTTGAGTATCTCCTCATAGGTGGTCTTCGACTCGTTGAGCTCCAGACGACCATGCTGCGGCCCCGGAAACATCTCCTCGGAATGCCGCACCAGAAACGTGCGAACATTCGAGGGGGTGGCCTTCTCCAGACCGCGGCCGAACTCCTTTCGGACAATCTTTCGAAACCGTTCCAGTCTCTCCGATTTCTTCCAATCTTCCATCCTGCTCCTGCTCCTTGACATCGCGGCTGAGCCTGAATGCCGAGTTGAACCGTGCGCACGCCAGCCTGACATCTCCCGATTCGGCGTCACCGGCCCCGGTTCCTGCCTATGTTATTGGACGAACGGCGGTCTGCGGAGTTTCAGGCGAAGCATAATTGCAACGGGACGAAGGCCAAAGACGGACGATTCCGAGGATTTTTGCGGTCAAGCGGTGTGAATCGGTGAATCGCCGTTGACAAGCGCGCTGGAATCGAGTACACTGAACAGGTTTGTGGAGTAGGCTCCGCACGGCAGGAATATGAATAATAATTTCAGGAGGCGACTGCGAGAGGCTCGGTCCTTTCCCCAGGTGTGACGCTCAGTACCTTTTTATCTACAGGTATTTTCCCCGTCCCGTCCCTCCGTCTGTGCCTGACGGGCTTTTTTATGCCCCGTCGCTTCCGCCGGCCACACATGATTTGCCAGTTCGAAAATCCAAGCCAATGGATGCCGCCCCCGGGGGCGTTCCCGCATCCGACCATCAACCTGAAGGGGATCGGCACGAATGCCCACCATTAACCAGTTGGTCCGTAAGGGCCGGAAACGCGTTATCAAGAAGACAAAGGCACCCGCGCTTAAGGGCAACCCGCAGCTGCGTGGAGTCTGCCTGCTCGTGCGTACGATCTCGCCGAAGAAGCCAAACTCGGCTCTGCGGAAAATCGCCCGCGTCCGCCTTACGAACAAGACCGAAGTTTCGGCCTACATTCCCGGGATCGGCCACAACCTGCAGGAGCACTCCGTCGTCATGATTCGCGGCGGCCGCGTCAAGGACCTGCCAGGCGTGCGCTACCATATCGTGCGCGGTACCCTCGATACCGCCGGAACCCGTGACCGCAAGTCCAGCCGATCCAAATACGGAACGAAGAAAAACGTCGTTGTCGCCGCTGGCAAGAAGAAATAAGGAGACTGCCCGAGATGCCGAGAAATACTCCCGAGGGCGGCCTTCGCCCCCGCCCGATCAACCCGGACCCCGTCTACAAAAGCGTCCTGGCCCAGCGATTCATCAACCGCCTGATGCTCGACGGCAAGAAGAGCGTCGCCGAGCGCATCTTCTACGGAGCTATGGAGCTGATGGAGAGCCGCGCCAAGCGCCCCGCCCTTGAGATCTTCGAGGCAGGCGTCCGCAACATAATGCCGGTCATCGAGGTGCGCCCCCGCCGCGTCGGCGGCTCCACCTATCAGGTGCCCGTCGAAGTGCGCCAGGAGCGCCGCGTGGCCCTCGCGCTCCGCTGGGCGGTCATCAATGCCCGCAAGCGCGCCGGACGCTCGATGTCCGAGAAGCTGGCTGGCGAACTGCTTGACGCCGCCAACAACACAGGCGCTTCAGTGAAGCGCAAAGAGGAAGCCCACCGCATGGCGGACGCCAACAAAGCGTTCGCTCACTATAGATGGTAGAGCGGTCGTCCGGGGAGTGAGTGCGCGCAGGGAGGGGCGCTTCGCCGCAGGGCGATTCCCAACCAACATCCGGGAAGCGGAACGGAGCGACATGCTCCGCATCATTCGCTTCCTCCCTTTTGAATGACAGCACTCTCTGGAGGCTAGTAAGTTACCCACATGGCACGAGAATACGCTTTAGATAAAACACGCAATATTGGCATCGCCGCACACATCGACGCGGGCAAAACCACCTGCACCGAGCGCATCCTGTTCTACACGGGCCGCACCCACAAAATTGGGGAAGTGCACACCGGAGCCGCGACGATGGATTGGATGGTTCAGGAGCAGGAGCGCGGGATCACAATTACGTCCGCCGCAACCACTTGCTTTTGGGGCCTCGAGACCGATCCTGAGACCAGCCTGCGCAAGCGCACCCACCGCATCAACATAATCGATACCCCCGGCCATGTCGACTTCACCGTCGAGGTCGAGCGCTCGATGCGTGTTCTTGATGGTGCGGTCGCGATTTTCTGCGCCGTCGGCGGCGTCCAGCCGCAGTCCGAGACCGTCTGGCGTCAGGCTAATAAGTATAAAGTCCCGCGCATCGCCTACGTCAATAAAATGGATCGCATGGGCGCGAACTTTTTCAGCGTCGTCGATAAGATGGTCGAGCGCCTCGGCGCAAACGCCGTCCCCATACAGATTCCCATCGGTGCCGAGGCTGACTTCGTTGGCGTCATAGACCTCGTGACCATGACCGCTATCCACTATCTCGACGAGATGGGACAGGTCTTTGAAACCGGCCCCATTCCCGCGGAGCTTTTGGAAGTCGCGACCGAGTACCATACTAAGCTGCTCGAAGCCGTCGCCGATGCGGACGATTCACTGATTGAGAAATACCTGGAAGGCGAGCCGATCTCCGTTGACGAGATTCGTGCCGCGTTGCGCCTCGGCACCATTGCCGGCAAGGTCGTTCCGGTGCTCTGCGGCTCCGCCTACAAGAACAAGGGCGTGCAGCCTCTCCTCGACGCAGTCGTCTACTACCTGCCCTCTCCCTCCGATGTCGGCGATATCCCCGGGACCAATCCCTACACCGGCGAAGAGGAGCCGCGACAGCCCTCCGACGAGACACCTTTCAGCGGCCTCGCGTTCAAAATCGCTACCGACCAGTACGGAGTTCTCACGTTCTTCCGAGTCTACTCAGGAGTGCTGAGCACCGGACAGACGGTCATGAATCCCACCCGTGACAAGAAGGAGCGCATCGGACGCATCGTCCGAATGCACGCCAACAGCCGCGAGGATGTGGACGCCGTCTACGCCGGAGATATCGCTGCCATCGTCGGTCTGAAGGACACGCGCACCGGTGACACGCTCTGCGACGAGAAGAAGCCGATCCTGCTCGAGAACATCTCGTTCCCCGATCCCGTCATCTCCATCGCCATCGAGCCGAAGACCAAAGCCGACCAGGACAAGCTCTCCTCCGCGCTCGTCAAGCTCGCCAGCGAAGACCCGACCTTCCGCGTAGCAACCGACCCCGAGACCGCGCAGACCATTCTCAGCGGCATGGGCGAACTGCATCTCGACATCAAGGTAGACATCCTGAAGCGCACCTACGGAGTTGATGCCAACTTCGGCGCACCTCAAGTAGCCTACCGCGAGAGCATCCACAACAAGGCAAGGGCGCGAGTGCCCTTCAAGCGACAGACCGGAGGCTCCGGCCAGTACGGCGACTGCGAGCTGGAAGTGGAGCCGCTGGAGCCGGGCAAAGGCTTCGAGTTCGTCAACAAGACCGTCGGCGGCTCGATCCCCAGGGAGTATATCCCCGGCAT
>JANXLO010000634.1 GCA_025355115.1 Chthonomonadaceae bacterium | reverse complement strand
AATCGTTGCTCTCAACTTGTTCGGTTCTCCGCCTCTCGCATATTTCTAGTTCATCCCAATAGTGCAGTATTATGCCCTATCTCCCTTAATCTATGCTCCGCATCTGCTGAGAGTTTTCTTAGACACACTCTCTCGCAACCGAATAACAAACAGAGTGAAGTGGCTATCTTTATGACCAGGGGCATCGCACATTACTCCACCACGGTCGCCTGAGTTCCCTGTCTGCAGCGCATGATGAAGGCTGAATGAGCAGGAAACAACGGGGCAAAAACAGAAATGACTTGGGAATTTGCCGGTGTGGGGCGAGACAAAAAACGATGCACTGGCAAGATGCCATCAGACCGAAATCCATGCTTTAGGAGAACAATTCGATGATGTACAAAGCCCTGAGCCCCGGCGCAATCGGCGTGCGGACGAAGACTTTGGAGGAGGCGATAGCCGCCGCGAGGACAGGGGGATTCGAAGGTGTTGAGTACAGCCCACATGAGGTTGCGGATCGCGTGGAACATCTGGGAGCGGCCAGCGTCATTGCCCTATTCAAGGAGGCGAACATCCTCCCGGCTGGCTTCGGGTTGCCCATAGACTGGCGCGGCTCGGAGCAGGATTGGCGGCGCGGGCTCCTGGAATTGCCACGATTGGCGAAGGCAGCGCAGGCAGTCGGCGGGGCGCGAACGATGACATGGATCATGCCCTGCTCCAACGAGAGGGCATTCGACGCCAACTATCGATTTCATGTGGAGCGTTTCCGCCCGGTTGCCCGCATACTCGCAGATTACGACTGCCTGCTTGGGCTCGAATTCATCGGGCCGAAGACGTTGCGCGACAGCCAGAAGTACCCGTTCGTGCACACCATGGAGGCTATGCTGCGCATGGCGGCTGACATTGGGTCGAACGTGGGACTGCTGCTGGACTGCTGGCACTGGCACACCTCGCACGGGACTGTGGAGGATCTTCGTCGCCTGAAGCCGAGCCAGATCGCCTACGTGCATGTCAACGACGCGCCCGCAGGAGTCGACACCGATGCGCAAGTGGATAGCGTGAGGGACCTGCCTGGCGCGACCGGCGTGATAGACACCGCCGGATTTATGGGGGCCCTGAAATCCATAGGTTACAATGGCCCTGTCACGCCTGAGCCATTTCAGCCGAATCTCTCCGCCTTGCCGGACGACGCGGCTCGGCTGAAGACTGTTGGCGCCGCAATGGATCGCATCTTCGCCTCTGTCCGCTGACATTGGGGATAGGGCGAGTGGATTCCAACATATCGCCTTGCAGCGCTCAAAGCACTTATGCCGCAGTGCGTAAGTTGGGCTGAACATCGAATTGCAAATATTTGACGTATTGGGAACCTGTCACATCAGCCGAGAGTAATATGTTTAGCGAAGCGGCAAGCAGGTGCTTCGTCGCTCCGCAGGAGAAGCAAGGCTTGGTCACGCAGCCCGGCCTTATCTCTCTCGGTGAAATCCTCTTATGAGTTCACCGCAAGGACGCAGGAAAGGCAGTTATGGATACGTTCAAGAAGACGATATCACCCGCAGGCGCGGAGTTTGCCGGGCAGTCAGTCCGCAGCGTAGTCATGCAGGAGCCCCGCAGCACTCCTCAAAAGCCACTTCGGCGTGAAGCAGAGAGAGTAGGGGAGCAACCCCGTGCTGTGGTGATCGGCGCGGGTCTGGGTGGCCTGTCCACAGCGATACACCTCGCACGGCAGGGCTGGCGAGTCGATATCCTCGAGAGCAATCGACGCAGCGGTGGGCGCATGAACGTCATCGAGCAGGACGGCTTCCGGATCGATATGGGCCCTACTATGCTGATGATGCCCGAGGTGATCGAGAAGACGTTCGAGGCCTGCGGGCGCGATGTCAGAGACTACATGGAGATGAGTCGCCTCACCCCTGCCTACACGATGACCTGGCCTGATGGCGCGACTTTTGCAATGGGAGGCTCGGCCGCCGAGATGCTCGAGAGCGTTCGTCGCTTTGCCCCGGAGGATGCCGACCGCTTCCCGGCCCTCCTCGCGGGCATGAAGGCGAAGTATGAGAACGCCCGCCACAATTTTATAGAGCAGTCCTTCAACTCGCTGCGCGACATGGTGCGGCCCTCGACTCTGCGCGGGATGGTGCAGTCCCTTCCCCTTGAAAGCGTCTACAAATTCGTTAGCCGGTATATCAGCAATGAGCGGCTGCGTCAGGCATTCACTTTTCAGACCCTCTATCTCGGCATAAGCCCCTACGAGTGCCCCGCTATCTACGCTCTCTTGCCCTACATAGAGATGGAATTCGGCGTCTGGTTCCCGAAAGGCGGCACAATCGCGCTGGCAGATGCCCTTGAGAGACTCTTCAAAGAGCTTGGCGGCAAAATTCATTTCTGCACGCCAGTCGAGCGCGTTCTGCTGGAGGGGCGTCGCGCGGTCGGTGTGCAGTCGAGTGATGGACGCAAGTGGCATGCCGACACGGTCGTCTGCAATCTGGATGTCCCGACCGCCTATAAGCGCCTGCTTCCCCCGGAGATTCGCCGCAAGCACACCGACACCGCTCTCGCCCGCCGTGACTACGGCTGTTCAGGCTACCTGCTCTACCTGGGAGTGAAGCGAATTCCCAGCACGTGGGGGCACAACATGATCGTGCTTAGCGACGACTACGGGGCGGTTCTGGACGACATCTGCGTCAAGAAGCGCCTTCCCCGCGACCCCGCGATGCATGTCTGCATCCCCACGCGCACCGATCCATCGCTCGCGCCGGAAGGCCACGACGTAGTCTATATCCTCGTTCCCTGCCCCAATGCCCACGCCGATATCGACTGGAGGACCGAGGGCCCGCTCCTGCGAGAGCGTGTGCTCGACAAGCTTGAGGCTTCTGGCCTGCCTGGCCTGCGCGAAAGCATTGTCTTTGAGCGTGCTTACACGCCGCCAGAGTTCGAGACGGAGTACGGCTGCTACGCAGGCGCGGCATACAGCGGCCTCTCACCCACTTTTCTGCAGTCGGCTTACTTCCGCCCGCACAGCCGGTCGGAAGAGGTCGCAGACCTCTACTTCGTCGGGGCGAGCACGCATCCCGGCGGCGGAGTTCCCATCGTTTTGACCTCCGGTCGCCTCGCCGCCGAGGAGATAGTCTCTGCCCGCAGAAAGTAGGATCATGGATACGTTTGTCTCCCTGAGTCCGCTCACCGGCAAGATTATGGCAACGTTTCCGACGGCGTCGGGGGCGGATGCCGACTGCGCGGTCGAGCAGGCTCGGGAGCTGGCCGAGGAGTGGCGCGGCAGGAGCGTAAGGGAGAGATGCGCCGTGCTGAGGAGGTGGCGAGAGCGTCTGGCGGCGGACGCGGAGGGGCTTGCCGCCACAGTCACGGCGGAGATCGGCAAGCCTCTGCAGGAGGCCTGGGGGGCGGATGTTCTGCCTTCGTTGACCGCTCTTCGCTGGCTCGAGAGGGAGGCGGAACGGCTGTTGCGGCCGCGATCCGCGTCAGGAGCTGGCCTCACGGCGGAGCCCTATGGCGTCGTTGGCGTCATCGGGACATGGAACTACCCGCTCTTGCTGAATCTAACGCCCGTCGCGTGGGCGTTGGCGGCCGGAAACGCGGTCGTGCTGAAACCTTCGGAACTGGCGACGGTTTCGGCCCTGCGGCTGATGGACCATGCAAAAGAGACTGGTCTGCCGGTGGTAACGTTGCCGGGCGGCCCCGAAACGGGCCGCGCATTGTGCCGGGCCGGTGTGGACAAACTGGCCTTCACCGGCGGGGCGCGGACGGGGCGAGCGATCCTCACGGAGCTAGCCACTACCAATACTCCCAGCGTGATGGAGTTATCCGGCAACGATGCCTTCCTGGTCTGTGCCGATGCAGACACAAAGATGGCTGCGCGGTGTGCGGTTTGGGCACGGGTCTGCAATGCAGGCCAGAGCTGCATCGCCCCGCAACGCTTCTATGTTGTGCGAGAAGTGTACGACGCCTTTCTGCTTGAATGCAGAAGACAGATTGATCAGTTGCGGCCCGGCATCGATTTCGGCCCGATGCGCACAGAGCAGCTTCGGCGAAACGTCTATGGGCTCGTTCGGCAAGCCATCGCAGAGGGCGCGGAGTTACGGATAGGTGGTGACTGCCTCACGGAGTTGCCCGGCTTCCACTACGCGCCTACTCTGCTCGCAGGCTGTACCGACGAAATGGCGGTTATGGCACAGGACTTTTTCGGTCCCGTCCTTGCGGTGTGCCCGGTCGCGAGCGTCGAGGAGGGGATCGCACTTACCAATTCGAGCGACATGGCCCTAGGCGCGAGCGTATGGACGCGTAATGCGGCGCTGGCGAAGAAAGTTTCGGACCGGCTGCGCGTCGGCCTCGTCGCGATCAATCAGGACTCGCTGCTTCTTGGCGCAAATCCGGCTTTGCCGTTCGGCGGATCGAGAGGCAGCGGCTTCGGCAGGCAACGGGGTGCTGCGGGCCTCGAGGAGTTCATTCAATGGAAGGTGAGCGCGGAGCATTGCGGAGGCGCTGAGCGTCGGCACCTCTTCCCTTATCGGCCTGCGACTTTGCCGATCCTGCGTGGGCTGTGCGCGTTTCAGAATGCCCCGTCGCTACGGGACAAAGCGCAGGCGCTACAGCAGCTAGTCAGAGCGGCAAGCGATTGGAAGCGACAGAGCGGACAAGACTAGAGGAGACGGAGTTCAACTCATGGCGAGAGCGGCGATTGTGGGCGGCGGGCTGGCGGGGTGCGCGGCGGCGGTGCGGCTGGCGCATGCCGGACACGAGGTGACTC
>JANXLO010000556.1 GCA_025355115.1 Chthonomonadaceae bacterium | reverse complement strand
ACTCTGCTGCGCCCGGCCCAGGCCGGTGCAGTCTCCGACCCCGCCTTACTTCTCCGCCCCAGCAGTGAATATCCCGCCTGATCGGAATGGGCAGCCGTGACTAGACGGGAGACTTGGCTCCAGCCGAAGCCTCGGGCAGGTCGAAACAACCGTTCATCACTACAAGGGCGTGAGCTTTTTCATATTCCGTCCTCCCTCTCGCACTTTATGCCTCTTCTCTTCGTAGGGCGGTTTGTGCTAAACTAGTTCGTTCTGCCGGGCCGGAAGAGCCGGATGACGAGCGGAGCAGCCAAAAAATACGGGGGGATGAGGAAGAATGGCAACGCTGGCAGAAGCCCTCTATGCACAACCAACGGAGCGCCTACGGCAGATGGTTGCGGCGCGCTCGGTGGACATGAAGCGGATTGCACTTGCCCCGGATAAGCTTCAGTTGGTACAGCTGCTGACCGCGGAGCTTACTCGCCCTCAGTCGCTGAATGCGGCGGCGCTGCAGTGTAATGCGCGTGAATTGCGGCTGCTGCAGATCATAGTCTCGCAGGAGAGCAGCGGCGGCCCGCTCACATGGAAAAGGGTTGTGGAATCCGTGGGTGGCGCAGGCATGGAGGCCGCCGTGGACCGCATCATAACGGGACTTGCCAAGCTCGGGCTGGCATTTCGACTTGGAGACAAGGTATTTGTACCCGATGCCGTGCGGCACCAGATCCCGCAGTCGCTTTCGGACCGCTATAATCTCAGCTGGCTGCTGGCACAGTACGACGCGCCCTCCCTCAAATACATTGTGGAGAAGCTCGGCTTTCGCGCAGGAACCAAGGCCGCCAACATCGAGGCTATCCGCGCTCATCTGCTCGCCGAGAATGCTCTCTCCCAAATGCACGTCCCTCTCACGGACGACGAACGACGCGTCCTCGAGTATCTGATGCAAGTCGGAGGGGACGCGCTTCCCACGGAGGTCGCCTCGGAGGTGCTCGGCGGCAGAACGGACGAGTTCTTTCGCTACGACTGGCAGAATCGATGGCGTCAGGGCCGCGAGCGGAACGCCGTCGACACTCTCCTTGCGCG
>JANXLO010000539.1 GCA_025355115.1 Chthonomonadaceae bacterium | reverse complement strand
TAGTCCACAGTGGCGGCCCAGGCAGCATCACAAAGGAGTTCAGAATTGTCAAGTCATCTGAATTCAGAGCAGACTCATCATTACCCCGTCTATGTGGGCACGGCCGGATGGTCGCTGCCGAGGGACTACGCCACCGATTTTCCGGAAGATGGAACTCATCTCGAACGATACTCTCGTCGACTGTGTGGCGCGGAGATCAACTCGTCCTTCTACAGGCCGCATCTGTCCTCTACATATGCACGCTGGGCCTCCTCCGTGCCTGAAAACTTCCGCCTTGGGGTTAAAGTTCCGAAAGAAATAACGCATCGGCTGAAGCTTATCGACGCAATCGTGCCGCTTGAGAAGTTTCTAGCTGAGGCATCGGGACTTGCCAACACGCTGGGGCCTCTGCTAGTTCAGCTCCCTCCGAGCCTCGCCTTCGATGACAACGTCGCGGGGACGTTTTTCAGCACAATTCGCGAGCGTTTTTCTGGTGGAGTCGTGTGCGAGCCCCGTCATGCAAGTTGGTTCAGCGAGGAGGCGGGGAGTGCGTTGACGGAGTTCCAAATTGCTCGTGTCGCCGCCGATCCTGCGGTTGTCCCTGCCGCAGCGGCGCCTGGCGGGTGGCGGGGCCTGGTCTACTATCGGCTGCACGGTTCCCCGCGAAGATACTATTCGGCGTATCCAGACGAATTTCTTGACAAGCTCGTTCATAATCTCCACCAGAGCTCGAGATCAGGCCCGACATGGTGCATTTTCGACAATACCGCCTCGGGTGCAGCCATAGGCAATGCGCTCATGGCTGCGTCCAAGCTCGCAGATATCGTAAATTCTCGTCGGTGAGTTCACGCTCGCATTCAGGCGCAGAGGTCATAGTCGGAATCACACCGGACGAGGATCAAGTCGGCAGGGACATGCCCTTCGCGTGTCGAAATATGCCACCATGGAAAACGGAAGCTCGCCACCCATCCCCAACCAATTCATCGCTGTCGCGCCTCTCTATGATCGGCTGATGCAGACCGTGCCTTATTCCCGTTGGACGATCTATCTGCACCGGCTCCTCGACCTCCGTCACTCCCGCCCGCGCCGCATTCTCGACCTTGCTTGTGGTACCGGGAACGTCTCGGAACTGCTCGCCATGGAAGGCTTTCAGATGACCGGGGTGGACATCGCGCCAGGCATGATCGCGGAGGCGCGGCGAAAGGCGACTGAACGCGGTTTGCCGATCGAATATATCGTGCAGGATGCGGCGTTGCTCGACCTGCCGGGTCAACGGTTCGATCTCTGCATCAGCCTCTTCGACAGCCTGAACTACATCACCGATCCGGCCCAACTGAAACTCGCCTTCGAGCGGGTGGCTGTGCATCTGACTCGGGGCGGACTCCTCATTTTCGATATGAACTCGGAACTGGCTCTGCGCGAGCAGTTCTTTGACCAGAGCAATCTCCAGCCCGACGAGCCGCTCCGCTACGACTGGCGCAGCTCCTACTTTCCCGAGACGCGCCTCTGCCGGGTCCATATGAAGTTCTGGCATCGGCAGCCCGACGGGTCAGATCACTACTTCGAGGAGGATCACTGGCAGTTCGCCTACACCTCCGATGAGATCAAACAGATGCTGACCGACGCCGGCTTCGACGAGATCAGCCTCTATCAGGCGTATACGCTGCGCCCGCCGAACCGCGCAGCCGACCGAATCTTCTACGTAGCTCGTAAGCAGGAGTGATGAATTGAGCCAGGCTATTGCTTTTCTGCCGTGAAACCTGCTAAACTATACGTTGTGAAGCATTGCACAAACTGCTTGGATTCCCCGTTTTCACGATAAATTTTTCATTTCCCGATCCGCCTGACATCGCAGGCGACGCTCCCATGGGGCGCTGAGCCGCAGAGCGCGCGAGACCGGAACCGCCGAAGGAGGCAGGCCACAGCATGGCTACAGGACACATCGTACAGGTACAGGGCCCCGTCGTCGACCTCGGGTTTGAGCCGGGAGAACTGCCGCCCATCAACAACGCGATCCTCATCAAGGAGGAGAGCCGCGGAATCGACCTCACCGTCGAGGTAGCGCAGCATCTAGGCAACGACGTTGTGCGCTGCATCGCGATGTCCACCACGGACGGCCTCGTGCGCGGCATGGCCGCCGAGGACACCGGCTCGCCAATCTCCGTGCCCGTCGGGCGAGAGGCTCTGGGGCGCGTCATGAACGTGCTCGGCAAGCCCATCGACGAGCGCGGTCCCATCGACTCCAAAGTCTACTGGCCAATTCATCGCCCCGCTCCCTCCTTCTCGGACCAGAGCAGCGCTCAGGAAGTGCTGGAGACGGGCCTTAAAGTCGTCGACCTCCTGACTCCCTTCCTCAAGGGCGGTAAGGTCGGACTGTTCGGCGGCGCCGGTCTCGGCAAAACCGTTCTGATTCAGGAGCTGATCACCAACATTGCCACCGAGCACGGAGGCTTCTCCGTCTTCGCCGGGGTAGGCGAGCGCACTCGAGAGGGCAACGACCTCTGGCTCGAAATGACGGAATCTGGCGTCATCGCCAAGACCGCCATGGTGTTTGGGCAGATGAACGAGCCGCCGGGCGCGCGCCTGCGAGTCGCTCTCTCCGCCCTGACAGTAGCCGAGTATTTCCGCGATGTAGAGAATCAGGACGTGCTGCTCTTCGTGGACAACATCTTCCGCTTCGTGCAGGCAGGCTCCGAAGTCTCCGCTCTCCTCGGTCGCATCCCAAGCGCGGTCGGCTATCAGCCCACGCTCGGCACCGAGATGGGCGGTCTTCAGGAGCGCATCACCTCGACGAAGAAGGGATCCGTCACCTCCGTCCAGGCCATCTATGTTCCGGCAGACGACGAGACGGATCCGGCCCCCGCGACGACTTTCGCTCACCTTGACGCCTACGTCTACCTGGATCGCAAAGTCTCGGAGAAGGGCATCTACCCCTCCGTCGACCCGCTGAAATCCAACTCGCGCATCCTCGATCCCCACGTCATTGGCGAGGAGCACTACGCGGTCGCCCGCGCCGTGCAGCAGATCATGCAGCGGTACAAAGAGCTTCAGGACATCATCGCCATCCTCGGCATCGACGAGCTCTCCGATGAAGACAAACTCGTCGTCTCCCGTGCGCGGCGCATCGAGAAGTTCCTGTCGCAGCCGTTCCGCGTCGCCGAGCAGTTCACCGGTCTGCCCGGCAAGTACGTCCCGGTCAAGGACACGATTCGCTCATTCCAGGAGCTCATCAGCGGCAAATACGACGATCTGCCCGAGCAGGCTTTCTACAACGTCGGCAGCATCGACGACGTGATCGAAAAAGCCAAGACGATGAACGGCTAGGGCAGGAGACCAACATGGCAACATTCCCGCTCGAACTCGTGACGCCGGAGAGACTGCTGTTCTCCGAGGACGTTCAGTCCATCCGCGCCCCCGGCGTGGACGGCTCCCTCGGTGTGCTGGCAGGCCACGCGCCGCTGCTGACCGAGCTGACGACCGGCCTCATCAAAGTGACTCTGACGGACGGCTCGGAGGCCTTCATCGCCACCAGCGGCGGTTTCCTGCAGGTCAACAAGGACAAGGTCATCATCCTCGCCGACACGGCAGAGCTATCAGAGGAGATAGACGTGGAGCGTGCCCGAACGGCCGCTGCCAAAGCGCGTCAGCTTCTGGAAGTCCCCGGCAGCAACATCGATGCCGAGGAGCTCCGCGTCGCCATCGAACGCGCCCAGAACCGCATCCGCGTCGCCCAGATGCATCAGTAATCTCAATGCCGCAGCGTATAAAAAAAGCCCCGCCGATTGGCGGGGCTTTTTTTCGATTCACACTCGATGGTTGTGTGCCTGCAGTCATTTCCTTCTGCTGCGGAGACGGTGATGCCTGGTTTATCGTCAGGCATTGTTTCCATCGAATTCTCAACGTATAGTCGCTTCCCCTTGATGCAGCGTGACGACCCGATCTGGGGAGACGTGAGTATAGGCACTTCCAGTACCGTCCGGCCAGCGTACCGTCACGGACGCTTCTGTCGCGTCTCCCAGCCCGAAATGTACCCGACGGTCGGAAGCGGAGAGATAGGATCCATCTGTCGCGCAGTGTCGGAGCAGCTTCTTTCCCCCTGCCGTAACTGTAACCATGGCGCCGATCGCGTCCCGATTGCTCTTCTTGCCTACAAGGCGGCAGATCAGCCAGTGGTTGCGTGTCTGCGTCTCGTTATGCAGCAGCATGGGGGCGCCTTCACTGTTCACCACCAGAATATCCATTTTGCCGTCGTTATCGAAATCGCCGATGGCTAGTCCGCGTCCCACGATAGGCTGGAGTAAGGCCGCACCGGCTCCGCGGCTCACGTCCTCGAAACTCATGCCCTGGCGGTTGTGTAAGAGCTGTACCGTCTGCCGATACGTCGTCGACTTGTCTATCGACGCGACGTTGTCCTGAACGTGCCCATTGGCGATTGCCAGATCCAAAAATCCGTCGTTGTCGAAGTCCAGAAATTTGATGCCGAACGAGACACCGGGAATCGTATTTTCCGCGAGTCCCACCTGCATTGAGTGATCCGTAAACAGTCTCCCTCCATCGTTGTGATAGAGGTTCTTCGCCTCATGCTGGAATGTCGCTACGACGAGATCCAATTTGCCGTCATTATCGTAATCGCCCCAATCAAGGCCCATCGCGCCATGAATATTGCCGCTGCCGTCATAAGCCGTCCCTGATTCCACGCCGATATTCCGAAGTTTGCCGCCCTGGTTGACCATGAGGTCGCCGGGCCTTTCATCATTGGCAATCGCGAGGCCCGGCCGGCCGGACCCGTCGAAATCGGCGGCGGCCACTCCCAGACCCGCGCCCGACACCGTCTGTCCTCTCCAGGCGGCGGTGACATCACGGAAGCTGCCTCTTCCCTCATTATGATAGAGTACACCGCGCTCCGGAGTGTAGAAGCGCGGGCCGCACGCGCTCTGGAAGCCGCTGTAGTCGCACAGACGAGGTTGCGTCTGTGGGCCAAACACCACATAGTTGCAGATATAGAGGTCCAGTTTTCCGTCCCCATCCATATCCGCAAAGGTACAGGAGGTGCCCCACGGCTGACTGGCAATTCCTGCCTTCCGAGTAACATCAGTAAAGCGTTTACCTGCTTCATTGTGGAGTAAAACGCCGCCATTGTTGGCAGAGATATAGACATCGTCAAAACCGTCGTTGTCGTAGTCGCCAACAGCGCAGCCTAGAAAATCTCCGGCAAGCTTGTCCAGTCCCATGGCGTGGGTAACGTCGGTAAAATGGCCTTTCCCATCCCCCCGATAAAGCCCAAGTTTCGGCCCGACAAGCAAAATATCGAGGTTGCCATCGTTATTATAGTCCAGGAATGCGCAGCCGTTGCCGATAGTCTGTAGAATGTTTAGCGGACGTGGACCCTGAATCTGCCAACGATAGGTGATCCCCGCCGCAGCAGCGACATCGGTAAAGGCTGGCGCTCCTTCCACGGGAGCTGCGATGACTGCAGCCGTCTTTTGCTGGTGGGGAGAAGTGGACGGGACTATGAGGGGGGCAGTAGGAGCACAGCCAACCGCAAAATGTATAAAAGAGCAATAAGCCGTGAGTCCGGCGAGGGCTCGAACAGAGGGACGAGCATGCATAGATACGTTTCCTCTTTTCAATGGGCTTTCCGAGAGGCAAGAAGCATGCCGTTGAGCGCATTCATGGAAGGCATTTGCCCCTCTGCCTGTAGGCGGGATGTCAAATTCTGAAGTTCTTTTTGCCCCGCCTGATCGGCAGGCGCCAAGTTTAAGTAGACCTGATACTGATTGATTGCCCGCGCATTCTGGCCGCCCTGAACATAAAGACGGGCCAGTTTCAGCCGTAAAGCAGGATCTTTGAGACGCGCACGCGCCGATTCCTCGGCACTGCTCAGTTCGCGCCGATAGTTCGTAATGTTCTGAAAGGCCGTCCGGCAGTCCTTCGCGCGTGTGCCGTCTCCAGCTCGATCAAAGGCGCGCGCCAGTTGATACCAGCCGGCCGCAAGATTAGGATTGCGGGCCACAGCTTTTTGCAGATAGGCCAGTGCCGAAGGAATATCGCTTCGACTTAGCGCCACACGACCTAGACCCAGTAAGCTATCCGCATTGGCCGGATCTTTTGCCGTCACCGCTTGCAGCAGTCGCTCGGCCTCCTGCAGTCGCGGTGTTGTAGGCTGATGGTCCAGCAGAAAAGACCCCAGAGCGAGTTGGGTGTCCGGGTTTCCGGGATCGAGGGCGAGCGCTTGCCGATAGTCGTTCTCCGCATCCGCGCTGTGGGTCAGATTTATCTCGGCTTTCCCCATGTCACGCAGATACTCCGCGCGTTTAGGCTCACGGGCGACCGCCCGCTTCAGCAACTCCTCGGTTTCCAGGTAGCGCGTCGTGTCGTCAAGGTAGCAGAGGGCGAGAGCATGCAGATACTCTCCATTATTCGGAGCCTCCTTTGTCAGAGCTTCCATACGGTGCGCCGCCTCATCCACGAAGCCCTGGTCGTAATACAGGTGGGCGAGCGTGAACTGTGCCATCGACAGGTGCGGATCCAACTTCAGCGCCTTGTCTAGCGCCAGAAACGCCTGTTCCGTCTTGCCCTGAGAGGACAGTGCGAGTCCCAATCCTTGCAGTGCCTGCGCACTCTTCGGATCTCGGACGACGATTTGAAGATAGGCTTTCTCGGCTTCTGGGAAGCGCTTTTGCGCCAGGATAGCGTCCGCGTCCTTAAGCAGGGCTAAAGGCGACGCCAGAGACGCTGGACCCTCAAGAGGTAGGGGAGGCGTTGTGGCGATGGGAGACGGGTCAGGATGGCCTTGCTCCAGGCGGTCCAGTTCGCGGCGTGCGGTCTGGGCCGATGGGGCTTGGGA
>JANXLO010000497.1 GCA_025355115.1 Chthonomonadaceae bacterium | reverse complement strand
CGCCTTTGAGGCGTCGCCGCTAACCAATTTTGCCGACTCTCCGCTGAAAAGCAGAGTGATGACAAAATTCAGTCCAAAGACGAGGAACGCAGATACAAGCAGATAGATAACCCCGAGAGCATCGATCTCCAGATAGATCAGCCCTGCTGAGATCACTGTGAGAACGAGGCTGATATTCAGCCACAACGAAAGCGTGGTGATAGTCTGCAGTGCGGACGCATGATCGGCGGCAGACATTCCCTGCACATCGGCGAGGCGCCCTGAGAATAACCCCCACATGAGCCAGATAGTTAGCAGAATCGTCGGAATTAACGAAATCTGAAACACCTTGGTGAGGAAGTCTAAAACCTTGTCGCTGAGAAAATTATCCGCATCAAATTGCACGGCTGAACGGTTGATCCGCATCTATTCACACACTTCCTTCGGCGAGAGGAGACTGCCATGCAATCCCGGCCATGTGGACGAAATGGAGATCATTTGCAGGGAGTTCCGCGCCTATTTGACTCGTTCAAGGTACGCATCGGATCGGGTGTCTACTTTGACCTTGTCACCAATATTGACAAAAAACGGCACGTTGATGACTGCTCCGGTCTCGAGTGTGGCGGGCTTGGAGCCTCCGGAGGCGGTGTCGCCTTTGACGCCTGGATCAGTGTCGGCCACCGCAAGCTCAACGAAGATTGGCAGCTCCGCACCAAGTATCTTTTCGTTGAATTCGACGACCTGGACTTCCATGCCGTCCTTCAGATATTTGATGGCATCGCCAAAAATTGCGGAGGGAACGCCCACCTGCTCAAAGGATTGAGGATCCATCAGGAAGTAGTCGCCGTCCTGCTGGTAGAGGTACTGCATCGGGTGCCGGTCAAGAATCGCCTGCTCGACCTTCTCTCCTGCACCGAACGTCTTGTCCATCACGCCGCCGGTGCGAAGGTTCTTGAGCTTCGTTCGCATCACTGCCCCGCCCTTTCCGGGCTTGTGATGCTGGAACCAGACGATCGTGAATATTTCGTTGTCCAGAAGCACTGAGACGCCGTTCTTGAAATCCGAAGTATCGATTTTAGGCACAGTCCAAGCCTCCTGCGTGAAGGTTGTTTCCGCTCTCCACCACGCGCTGTAATCGGTCATTGAAAACTGAGCCATTATAGCACAGAGGCCGGACAGGACGCAAACGACCGTTCAAGTTAAGCATCACCGCTTGAGCTGTCTACAGCATTAGACGCGGCCCGGCGCGAACAGTTTCAGACCGGCTGTCAACCCGACCGATCAATAGGTGGAGGGAGACCTTGAAGTCACAGTCATCGAGACTAGAATCAGGATCACAACGGCTAGCCAGAAAAGTCCGAATAGCCCGCCGCAAATGATGCCTACCCACGCATGAGTCTTGCCTTTGACCATAGGATACTGCGTCGCAAATTTCAGGCCCTGCATTCCAAGGATCACTGCCGCGAAGCCCAGAACGATCCCGATGAGAGGTATGAAGGAGAAAATTCCGATATAGTACGACAGCAGAGCTTTCGGATTGTTGACCGGGATAAGGCCCCCCAGCGTCTCGCTAGAAATATGGGGCTGTCCCTGCATCTGCGGCTGGAAAGCGGGAGGGGCAAAAATATCTTGTACCTGTGGAGCGCTAGGAATGGGCTGTCCCTGCATCTGCGGCTGAATGTAGGGCTGTTGATAAGCCGCCTGCTCTGGCGCCACCCCTTGGTCCAAAGAATTCAGAGGTGGAGAAGAAGGCTGAAGCTCACCGGGCATATGCGGCACTTCCGGCGGCGTTGGAAACTGTGTCATTTTGTTCTCTCTGTTAACCTAAAGGATATAATGTCGCAGGGTGAGCCTTATTTCCCCGTTGGTACGTCATCTTCCTCCTGCGGTATAATGAGATATGAACGCACAGCTAAAACAGAGTAAAACGAGAGTCCCATACGACAGCCTTACCCTGCGCGCGGTGGTGCATGAGCTTGGCCCGCTGCTCGTAGGCGGACAAATTCAACAAATACGCCACCCCGAGCCAAAAGAGGTGATCCTGAGCGTACGCTCACACGGAAAAAACCACTCGCTGCTGCTCTCCTCCGATGCCCGGTTCGCCCGAGTGCATCTGACGGAAGCGCGCAAGATCAACTCGCCAAAATTCTCGTCCTTCGGTGCTGCGATGCGACATCTTCTGGATGGGCATATTGTGAGCATTGCGCAGCGTGGGTTCGACAGGATTTTCGAGATGGTCGTGAAGTGTCGATCTGAGGATGGCACGACCTCAACCTTCACGCTGATCGCTGAACTGATGAGCAAGCACAGCAACTTGATTCTCATCGACGAGAGGGGGAAGGTGCTCGATGCGGCCAAGCGCGTATCGCACAAGATAAATCGCTTCAGGGAGACGTTGCCCGGGCAACCTTATCTCCCACCTCCGCTTCAGAGCGGTACTAACTCGCCATTACTTACGCGTCAGGCTCTGCACGAACTGTTCGCTGCTCTTGGCATAGAGCAAATGGATCGCGTAAGTGTGCGCAAGATTTTGACCGACCAGTTCGAGGGCATCTCCCCTTTCCTGGCTGACGAGCTCGTCTGGCGGGCAGGGCTGATCAGCGGCGAACCCATCAGCACGGATGCGCTAGCCGAGGCATGGGCGCAGACACTGCTTTGCGCCGCTCATAATCTCTACGAGCCAGTCCAAGTGAATCTTGAAGGCGGACTGTACGCCTATCCGTTCTCCCCGCTGCATCTTCAAGCTCCCATGGAGTCTGCTTCCAGTCTCAATGCCAGCCTCGATATCGCATACAAGGAGATCGTGCGAACCGCTGACCTGGATTCGGCTGTGACGGAATTGGCAGGGCGATTGGACCGCGAGCAGAGGCGGCTGGAGAAGCAGAGAACTGACGCCGAGCGCACACAGGCAGAAGGCGAACGCGCCGAGGATTACCGGCGGCAGGGTGATCTGCTGCTGGCGAATCTATGGAAAGTGGAGGCAGGCACAAAGAGCGTTGCAGTCCAGGATTTCTATGCCGAGGATCAGGCGGAGAGAGCTATCGCACTCGATCCGAAGCTCACCCCTCATGCGAATGCGGAGGCTTATTTCAGGAAGGCGCGGAAGGCGACGAATGCGCAGGAGTTAGCAGTCAAGAGACATGCTGACGTCAAGGTTTCCCTGCAAGAGCTGAACAACGTGCTGAAGCAGTTCATCGCGGTCCGCAGCAGACCGGAAGTGACGGCCTCCGACATTCTTGGATATCAGAGGCAGCTTTTAGGAGAAGGGACACTGCGCGAGGACGCAGGGGAGGCGGAGGCCAAGCCTAGCGACGTCGATTTTCAGGGGCACCGTATTCGGCGTTTCCTTACTGCGGAGAACTACGAGATCTTGTGGGGTGAGTCGGCGACAGCGAACGATTTCCTGACCACCAGAGTAGCCGCTTTGAACGACATGTGGCTGCACGTTCGATCCTCCACCGGGTCGCATGTCGTCATTCGATCAAAAGGACAGCCGGATAAAATTCCCCCGGCTGTCCTCCATCGAGCGGCTCGTATCGCCGCCCTGCACAGCAGTCAGAAGCACTCCAGTTTAGTGCCAGTTGACTATACTATCAAGAAATATGTCCGCAAGCCTCGCGGCTCCGAGCCTGGCAGTGTCGAGATCCAGAGGGAGAAGACGCTCCACGTCAATCCCCTCGAGGATGGCGACAGAGAGTGACCGTACCATTCGTCTACTTCTGTATGCCGGGAAGCGTCAGGTTCGGACGGTTGTCGAAGATTGGCTTCACCACCGGGTTCTCCTCCATCTGCTTCAGAATGACCTCGAGCGCCTTCTCCATCTGTGGATCGTAGCCCCGTGCATAGTCCTGTGGTGCGATGTCGATGTCGATGTCCGGGTCGGTGCCATAATTCTCCACGCCCCAGCCCACGTCCTGGAACCAGAAGGAGAACTCTGGCTGTGTGGTAATCGCGCCATCCGCCAGAGGATTGCGAGGCGATATGCCTATGACTCCTCCCCATGTCCGCTTGCCGATGAGAGTCCCCAGCTTCTTAAGCTTGAACACATGGCTGAATATGTCGCCGTCTGAGCCCGCAAACTGGTTGGTCAGGGCGACCATCGGCCCCGCGATAGCGTGATCCGGGTAGGGCTGTGGCTCTCCCCAACGCTGAATATCGTAGCCGACGCGCTTGCGGGAGAGCTTCTCCAGCAAAAGAGGCGAGACATGCCCTCCACGGTTGTAGCGGACGTCCACGATGAGACCATCCCGATCCGCCTCAGCCAGATAGAGTCGATGAAACTCCGCATATCCACTGGCGCCCATATCTGGTATATGGACGTAACCGACCTTGCCCCCAGTCTTCTCATGAACGTAGCGCCGGTTCGTCTCCACCCACTCCCGATAACGGGTTGGGAACTCCGACTTTAGTGCAGTCACAGTGACCGAGCGAGTTTTGCCTTCGGATTCCTGAAGCGTGAGTTCAACTTCGCTGCCTGCCAAATTCACAAGCAGTTCGGAAGGCGAGAGCTCCTTCGATAGCTTTCTGCCGTTGATCGCCAGCAGGATCGCGCTCTCTGAAATTTGAATGCCCGGCGCTAGAAGCGGCGAGGAGGCTCGCGCCTCTCCCGGCGCACCCCGTAGAATGTGCCTGATGACGTAGTGGCCGTCCGAAGGGTCAAAAGCGATGTCCGCGCCCAGAAAACCGATGGGGTAACTCGGCTCCGTGCGGTAGTCGCCGCCCATCTCATAGGCGTGGGAAGTGCCCAGTTCGCCTTGCATCTCCCACATAAGATCGGAGAACTCACCGCGGGTCCCTAGCCGGTCGATCAGTGGCTCATAACGCTCCCAGATCGCGTTCCAATCGATGCTCGACATATCGGCAGTCCAGAAATGGTCTCGTTGCAGCCGCCAAGCTTCGCGCGCCATCTGTCTCCATTCGACTCCTGGCTCCAGCGACACCTTGATGCGGCTTAAGTCGATCCACCCCGATTTTCGTCCGGCATCCTGCCCTGCCTTGTCGTCCGGCTTCACTCCGGCTACGACGACACGCAGCTTTCGCGCGGAGCGGTAAGCCAACGATTTGCCGTCCCTCGAGAGCGTGAACTCACTGATTTTATGAATGAGCGGCTCGTGCTTCAGCTCCTTCAGATCGTACGACTCAAGTACTCCTTTGGGGCCGCTCTCTCCGCCTGACTGCCCGATTGCCCCTTCAACGGGGTACGAGGTAAAGAGAACTTTGCCCTTCAGCCCTGCGATCTGACCGTAGCGGCCCTCGGGAACGGGGAAGGCGACAATGCGGTTTTGAATGCCCTCCAAATCGATCTCGACAGCGTTCGGAAGAGCATCGGCTCGCTTTGCCGGAACCTCCCCGGTCGCCTCTTCCTCGGAAGTAACCTCCTCCTCCGAGGCTTTTGGCTTAGGGCCATCCTGAAGGGGCCGTGCCTGAGGGGTGAACGGCGAAAGAGCATCGGCTTTGAGCGTGATGAGATATGGTCTTGTGCCTTTCGGGAAGCTGAGGTCGAAATGCAAGCCGTCGTATACCGGGTTCAGCTCCCTCTGCCCAATGAAGTAAAGGTACTTTCCTTCGGGATCAAAGGCAGGGTCCGTGTCTCCGAGGACCGGCTTGGTGATGGTGTGCGTCTCTCCCGTCGTTCGATCCCAGAGTTTGATCGCGCAAGTATAGTTGGTCTGCTGAAATCCGTAGGCAACCCAACGGCCATCCGGTGACCAACAACTGCCCTGGATGCGCGCGAACTGGCTGTGATCGATGATTCTCAGACTGCCATCCGTTAGATCGACATGGATCAACTCGTTGCGATGGTTAGCGAGTATCGCCTGATCGGCGGTTGGGGAGACAAGCAGCGACATGGCGCGGCCAATATCGAGCAGGTCGAAGCTCTTAGGGGCGGTACCCTCGGAAGTGGAATGGATTTCAAGCCTCTCCTCCCCCTCTTCACTCTTGACAGTGAGCACTCTCTTCCCGTCGTTGAGCCATGTGGTAAGACGATAGCGCTCAGGACTGAGCGGATTTTCGCCGCCCTGCTGGATCACGGCGCCTTCCCAGTTTCCGAAAGTAAAGCTTTTACCGCGAGTCGTGATCGCGAGGCTTTCGCCCTGTGGGGAGAGGTCGTACCCGTCCATATGACGAGCCGCATCAGTGAATTTGCGCTGCCGATAGACGCTCGGGCTGCGATAATCTATCGGAATTTTCCTCTCGCCCCCACCCTCTGGATCGCAGATGAAGAGGTCTCCTCCGGCATGATAGACGATGCGTTTGCCGTCAGTCGAAGGGAAACGAGCGAAGAAGTCGGTATGATGAGTGTGCTGCTTGACATTCTCGCCATTCGGGGCGCACGAGTATAGATTGGCAATCCCCTCGTGATCCGAGAGGAAGAAAACTCGCTCGCCCAACCACATAGGTCTGGCAAGATTGCCATTGAGGGTGACCAGACGCCGGAACTGGCCGCCGCCTTCCGAGTCGATCCAGAGATCACCCGCCGTGCCGCCCCGATACCGCTTCCAGCGAGCGGGATCGTTATTGTTCCGGCCAAGAACGATCCGGTTGCCGTCGCGAACGGAGATGCTCAGCGCTGGCCCGACATTGAGCGGAACGGGCATTCCCCCCCCGGGTGAGACGGAGTAGATGGCATGCTGTCGGTCGAAAGGCTGCTCGAAATCGCTCGCGAAGAGAATGCCCGTGCCGTCCGGCATCCATCCGACGACACTGCTTCCCGTGCCGAGGAAGGTGATGCGCTTCACTGGCCCGCCCTCTGCGGGCACCACATACACCTCGTTATGGCCCTCTTCCCGTCCGGTAAAGGCGATTAAATGACCATCGGGCGAGAAGTAGGGAGTCGAGATGGTGCCCAGATTGGCCGTCAGGCGTCGTGCGATCCCGCCACCGGCAGAAACAGTCCAGAGATCGTCCTCTGAGACGAAGACCACGCTATCATCGTGAATGGTGGGATATCGGTAGTAGCCAGATATGGACATGGAATCTCCAATCGAGAAGTTGTGGGCATGAAAACGATTCGAACATGGTCACGAACGAGCGCTTGGGCGCAAAACTAAACCTCTTCAGCATCCGGTATGATGGCAGCGAAAAGCATGCGGCGTCTTCGATCTGGCCTGCGATCATTCGAAAGCGCCAGACCTTCCATGGACTTTAACGCGGTGACGAAATGCTCATACTCCGCGTCCGATAGATAGAAGGCTTCAGTCCAATAGGTTCCCCCGCCTACTCCGTTGAGCGTCTTGCGCTGCTGGTAGGCACGGAACTGGCTCATCATCAGAGCCATGAAGGAGGTGAAGTAGCGCAGGTGATCCTCAGCGCTCGCTGCCGCCATCTCCTCACGACTGAGGTCGGCCGCCTGCTCTGGTAGGGTGTAATACTTCTCTGGTGCTCCCCTTGCATTCGGCTCCTCCACTCCCAGAAGTATCCCCGCTTCGACAAGTCGGGCAATCTGCCTGTAGAGTGACGCCTGCGGGACTTCCGGCAAGGCGGTGAGCAGCTGCTGGGCCGACACTTTCCGACCAGAGGCGATCATCAGTATGCGGAATCGAATCGGATGGAGAACGATGTCGGCTTTGGAGGGAGGCACACCCCGTTTCGTCTGTTTCAAAGCCATAGCATTCTCATTTTCGGCGTTAGAATTCTCATTATCGAGAGGAAATCACGACTACTCGGCGCATAAACTGTGCATATCGCGAAATTACATAACTCCAGCAATCACTTGGCATCATTGTATTCGCATATTCGAGAATTGTCAAGCGGTTTTGCACTATTCACACAGGGAGTGTGATCCTGTTCATAGGAGGTACAATCTCAGCTATGATACCTGCCGGAAAACCAGCTTTCTATGCGCCGTACGCCGCCCGCTATGTCCGCAGATACCTCGAGCGTAGCTTCCATGCGATACATCTGCTCGGTGAGCCCCCCAACCTCGCTGACGATGGTCATACACCCCTGCTCGTCTGCCTGAATCACAGCAGCTGGTGGGATGTCATGGTGCCGTGCTACCTTGAGGATCTCTACTTTCACTGGGAACGGTACGGGGTCATGGACGAGGAGCAGTTGAAGCGGTATCGACTATTCAGCGGGCTAGGGATGATAGGGGTGGACAGAGCTACGTTGCAGGGGGCGAGGGAGTTTTTGGACTATGCGGAGGGCCTGCTTAATAACGAGCGGCGCGCGCTCTGGCTCACGCCGCAGGGAGCGATGCTCTCACCGTACGTACGTCCCATGCGTTTTCAGCCCGGCGTGGCGCACCTCGCTCAGCGACTCGGCCGCTTCCATCTTCTGCGAATTGCCCTGAACTATGAGTTTTGGGACGAGAAGCGCCCGGAGGCGTTCGTCTCCTTCTCCCCCATCGAACTTATCGAAGCGGGAAAAGAATTCAATCGCAAAGAGTTTCTTCACCGCCAGGAATCGGCTCTTTCAAGCCAACTGGACACGCTTTTAACGGCGGTGCAGTCGCGCGATCACTCCCAATTTCAGACGATCCTGCACGGCAGTTCCGGCGTTAGTCCTGTGTTCGATGGCTTCCGTGCGTTATCATCACGACTTCGAGGTGAGCGGCTCCTCGCCGATCATGGCGACGTCTCAACCCCTCAGTGGAAAGAGCGTGAGCGCTGAGAGGAGGCAAAGTATGCGGACGCTTTGTGGCCGCGGGCGTCCTTCTCTTCGGCTAATTTCCTGTGCGCAAGCGCGGTATGTTTAGGAGCGAAAGCAGCATCCCGTGGATTATGCCTACCCTCCATGGCTCGTTGCTGACGCCTGCCCCCTCATCAAAAGTAGAGGGGGCAGTGAAGGTGCAGGAAGAGTTCCGGCCTAAACGCCAATTCGGGTGCGCCGAAGCTGCTCGTCCGAGTCGCAGAGGCGCTGAACTGTGTAGCCGGGCAGAGGCTCGAGATACTGGTGCACTGCGTCCAGGATGTCTGCGGGGAATGGGAAGAAGGAGTCCTCGACCTCGTCGGGCGGTGTAATCCAGTTGCGCGCCCCCACCACCACGGGAGGAGCATCCAGATAGTTAAAGGCCAACTGGGTGATTTTCGCCGCCATCGTCTGCAGCACGCTTCCGCGCTCGCAGGCGTCCGAGGCCAGCAGAATTCTTCCGGTCTTCTTGACGCTCTC
>JANXLO010000465.1 GCA_025355115.1 Chthonomonadaceae bacterium | reverse complement strand
CTGCCGCTCACCACCCTCTACCGCAAATCCTACTCGCCCGACACAGAGGCCAGCAGGCTCTACGGCCTCGGCATGACTACTCCGCAGGAGATGCTCGACCTTGTTCTCCTCCTCGCCGAAGGCAAAATTGGCGATGCTGAGACAAGCAAGGAGCTTCTCACCATACTGGAGGCGCAGGCCTACCGCGACGGCATTCCGCGCCATCTGCCAGAAGACTATAAATACGCGGGCAAGACCGGCGCAATCGACGCCGTCCGCAACGACGTTGGCCTGGTCATCTCGCCGGAGGGGAACCAATTCGCCCTCTCTGTTTTTTGCCAGCAGTTGCTCAGAAGCCTCTGGACGGCGGACAATCCCGGCTTGGAGGCGATAGCCGAGCTGAGTCGCTATCTGGTCATCACACGGGCCTGACCGAAAAGCCTGTCCAGCTTCACGGGCGCCTAATTGAATTTCTGGTACAATGGTGCAGTTATGAGACTTCTAACCCTGCTGAAAAGCAAAATCCATCGCGCCACCGTGACCGACGCGGATGTGAACTATATCGGCAGCATCACCATTGACGGCGATCTGATAGAGCGCACGGGTCTGGTGCCCGGCGAGCTGGTTCATGTCTGGAACGTCGACAACGGCGAGCGCTTCGAGACCTACGTTTTGGAGGGCAAAGCGCACTCAGGATCGATCATCGTGAACGGCGCGGCGGCGCATCGGGTCAAGCCGGGCCACCGGGTCATCATCACGGCGTTCTGCCTGTCCGACGAGCCCGTCCAGGCTCTTGCCATCCTCGTCGATGAGCAAAACCGCTACGTTCGCAACCTGTAGCTCCACACCCCACTGTCCGAGAGGAATGCACCGATGCGGTTGTTCGGTTCACAGCGAGACGAAGCGCGAATGGATGGCGAGCCTCTGATCTATGCCATCGCCGATGTCCACGGTCAGATCACCATGCTGCGAGCGATGCTCGAAATGCTCAAGGAGCAGCCTCTGCGCGAGCAGGACATACTGCTTTTCCTTGGCGACTATATCGACCGCGGAGAAGACTCGTGCGGCACGGTGGATATGCTCATCGAACTCCAGCGCGAGCGCCCCAACACGATCTTCTTGCGCGGCAATCATGAGCAGCTTATGTTGGACGCCCTCGAGAGCGACCCGCCGAAGTATGGAGCTACCCCCGACTCGTTTCTGCTCTCCGATCCCACTTCGCTCTGGTTCCAGAACGGCGGCGAGGACACTCTCTACTCCTACAAATCCGATATGAATGATGAGGAGTATATGCGCTGGTGGGAGGTGGTTCCGGCCGCGCACTGGGAGTTCCTGAACTCCACTCTGCTGGAGCATCTCACTCCGCGCTACCACTTCGTTCATGCCGGCCTGCTGCCGAAGGGCAAGGCATGGGAAGGGCAGGCGCATGGAGCCGACGCCCGGCTCTGGATACGCGAGCCCTTTCTCTCGAGCAGAGATGATTTCGACGGCAGGATCGTCGTGTTCGGCCACACCCCCACGCAGCGGCCCCTTATCGAGCGCAACAAGCTTGGGCTGGACACCGGCGCGGTCTTCGGCGGGCCGCTGACCGCCGCCGCCCTCGATCCAAACGCCGGTCGTCGGCCCCCCGCCCCCCGCATCCTTCAGGTGGCCCACGCCGCCCGCAGCAACTTCGATCCGAGGTGACGAAAGGAGAGAGAACATGATGCAGATCAAGATGGGAGCAGCCCTGCTCTTCGCCCTGACGCTGACGCGAGGCATACCCGCGACCGCGCAGCAGGTGCAGCCCGGTACGCAGCAGGCGCAGTCGTTCGAGAAGCAGATCGTCCGGACGATAAGCCTGAAGTACCTGCTCTATCTGCCGAAGGAATACGGCAAAGAGGCCGATAAGAAGTGGCCCGTCATCGTCTTCCTGCACGGCTCCGGTGAGCGCGGCAGCGATCTCGAAAAGGTTAAGGCGCATGGCCCGCCCAAGCTCATCGCCGCCGGCAAGGATATGCCTTTCATCGTCGTCTCGCCGCAGGCTCCGCTCACGGGGCGAGGCTGGGAGACCGAAACCCTCAACGGCAT
>JANXLO010000428.1 GCA_025355115.1 Chthonomonadaceae bacterium | reverse complement strand
TTCGTGGAGTGACCGTGCATCTCGACGCGCTCGAGCGAAAAGGATACATCAAGCGCGCCAACACGGCCAGGGCGATCACAATCATCGGCAAGACCGGATCGACCGCACCAAGCCGCAACGTCACGCTCATCCCCTTGATCGGAACCATTGCGGCAGGCGTCCCCATTACTGCGGCGGAGAACATCGAGGCCCATATCCCCGTTCCGCAGGAGATGATAGGCAACATGAACAACGTGTTCGCCCTTCAGGTCAAGGGTGAATCGATGATCGGCGCTCACATCATGCCGCGTGACCTTGTCATCATCAAAGAGCAGCGAACCGCCGAAAACGGCGATCTCGTGGCCTTTCTGCTTGGCGACGAAGCAACGGTCAAGCACATACAGTTCACCGGGGACGGCGTTCGACTGATCGCCTCCAATCCCGACTTTGCTCCTATCGAAGTCCGCCGAGAAGACAGCCATATCATCGGCAAAGTCATTGGGTTGATCCGCAGCTACGACAATCCTATGACCTTCTGAATCTTCTTGTCCCTACTGTCTCCTTCGTTCTCGGGCGAACATACACACAAAGCGCAGGCCACCATTTGGTGGCCTGCGCTTTGCATTGTTTTGGCAGGGCCTGTGAATACCACTAAGCCTGTTTTGCCAGATAGAACGACTAGCCTGCGGGCTTGATGTCCGCTGACGCGCCTTCGCCTTCGAGCTTCTCTTTGAGAGCCTTGGCATCGTCGGCGTTGAGGCCTTCCTTGATCTTGGAGGGAACTCCCTCGACCAGGTCTTTGGCTTCCTTCAGACCGAGGCCGGTGATCTCGCGCACGACCTTGATTACGTTGATCTTCTTCTCACCGAAGGAAGACATCACGACATCGAAACTCGTGGGGGCTTCGTCAGCCACGGGCGCAGCGGCTCCACCGCCGGCAGCAGGCGCGGCCATCGCGACGCCAGCGGAGGGGGTTACGCCGAAAACTTCCTGCAGTTGCTTGGACAGTTCGGACAGTTCCAGAACGGATTTGGATTTGATCGCTTCGACGATCTCGTCATTGCTTAATGGCGGCATGGATCGGTTTCTCCTTCATGCGGAAAAGAATGCGGGCAGTGAGTTGAACAGGCGGCTCTACGCGGCGGCTTCCGAGCCTCCACCCTTCTGTTCGGCAATCGCATCAATCGTCAGAACGAACTCGCTGATAATGCTGTCGAGTGTTCCGATGAAATTGCTGATAGGGGCGTTCAGTGTGCTAAGGAACTGTGAAATGATGACTTCGCGGGTGGGCAATTTGGAAAGCGCCGTGACCTGGGCGAGGTCATAGACCTTGCCGTCGATCCAGCCGCCTTTGACCCTGACGTCCGGCTTGTTCTTCGTGGCAGTCACGAAATCAAGCACGGCTTTGGCGGGGGCGACCACATCGTTCATCGCGAATACTATCGCGGTCGGGCCAGTGAGCAGCTTGTCGAGTTCAGGACTGGACTTGCCGCCCAGGGCGACCTTGAGCAGTGTATTCTTGACGATGTGATATTCGGCGTTGCTGTCACGCAACTGTCGTCGCAGTTTGCTGATCTCCGCGACGGTGAGGCCGCGATAGTCGGTAAGGATCGCCCCTTTACTGCCCGCGAGGATTTCGCGGAGGTCGGAGACGACCAGTTCTTTTCTTGGGCTTGGCTTTGCTATGGGCATAGGGTCTCTCTCGTTTCCCTGAGTTCACCGCGAAATGCACGGTGGGAAAAGGCGATGGCGTCGGCAAACAAAAACCGGGCCTTCACCCCTTCGCGCTGAAAAGCGCAGACGGCGGCGAATCCCGGCGGCAGGGCGTTCCCTGACCACACTCTCAATGTAGGATTCGACTCGACCTCGGCAGGCTCCCAATGGATTTAAGTCCGACTGTGCAGTCCGGACACCGGCTGTCTGCGGTGAGCGAAGCATTCGCTATGTGATTGACAGGAGCTATTATGCCACGGCTTGCTAGCTCTGTCAAGGCTTGGGCTAAAAATACAGGAGCCACTATTCAGACTTTGATTCGTTTCCAGGAGCCGGAGCGGAAGAGAGCATAGGTCATGAACCCGCCGATAATCGTCGACAGGCAGACGGATAGCCACGCGCCATGCGTGTTGAGATGCAGCGTGAACATGAGAAAATAGGCCAAAGGCAACCGCAGAGCCCACATCGTGAACAGAGTGATGAAGGTGGGGCGTATGGTGTCCCCTGCCCCCTGGAGAGCGCCGATCAGCACCATCGAGATGCCAAGAAACGGCTCACTGAAGGCGTTGATGCGGAGATAGTCGGATCCTAGCCGTAGTACCGTTGGGTCGTGCGTGAAGAGCCTCGTGAGAGGAGCCGCAAACGCAAAGAATACCACGGCCATGAACGTCATGACAGCGACTGACTGAATCGATGCGGCCCAGGCGTACCGTTCCGCCCTCTCCGTGTCCTTCGCACCCAGGCTCTGCCCCACCAGTGCAGCAGCAGCCACGCTGTAGCCGAAGCCGGGCATGAAGGCGATTCCCTCGGCCCTGAATCCGATCTGCATCGCTGCGACTCCTGCCGAGCCTTCGACAGTGCGCGCCAGCAGTCCTGTGAAGGACATCATGCCCAGGTTGCGGATGAGCGCCTGCAGCGCGGCAGGGATGCCTATCCGCAGAATGCGCCACGCCCATTCTGAGGTCAGCCGGAGATGATGCCGATGCAGCATCCCGCGCAGAGAGGAGTGCTTCAGAATGGTGTAGAGGTAGAGCAGGCACCCGATCCAGACAGAGGAGGAGAGCGCGATCCCCGCGCCCTGAACACCAAGGCTGGGGAAGCCAAACTTGCCGTAGATCAGAACCGCGTTTCCCGTGATATGGACAGCGATGGTCACGCATGTGATCAGCATAGGAGTGCGCGTGTCGCCAAGACCGCGAAATGCACCCATAAGCGCGTTCATTACGAAAAGCGGCAAGGCACAGGTCAGAGCAGCTCCGAGGAACTGGACACAGAGTCGGACGGACTCTGGACTGCGTTGCGGGTCGAGCATCAGAGCGACCATCTGACCACGGCCCAGGTAGGTGAGTGTGCCGAACACCAGGGCCAGGACGAAGCTGAGCGTGAGCGATTGCCCGGTCGCCATGACTGCCTGCTCCGGCTCCTTTGCACCAGTGAAACGAGCCACCAGCGCAGTTGTGCCGACAGAAACACCCATCGCGAGCGAGATGAGCAGAAAGATAATGCTGCCCCCCACCCCCGTCGCCGCCAAAGAAGCAGCTCCGTTCGGCAAATGTCCAACAAAAAAAACGTCCATCAGACTGTTGAAAGTCTGGAGTAACATCGTCAGGACGGAGGGCCACGCGAGAGTCCAAACCTGATTGTGAATGTCACGGCGAGTCAGGGGCGCAAGAGCAATGATGGCGGCATCCGGGGATGATAAAGGACTAGCTTCCTGGCAAACCTCGTGCTCAGTACTCCTGAATGGGTGCTGATGCTCTGCTTCGTCAGAGGGCACTTCAAACGCGGATTCTGTCTCGACATCGAGGATTTTGTGCGGCGGGGTGGACATCTGACTCCTGCTGTTGCCTGTAGAGGAAAGGAAATTCGGCGATTCCTCTGACAGTGATCACAGACCTCATACGAACAGCATCGCCCGTCGGTTCACTTATCAGGTGCGGGCGAAAGCCCGGCCGGTGGGATCGGGTTTGATCCTCCGTCACGACGCGACATGAGATCTCGCGGAAGGAATGGCACCACGAGAAGGACGAGCAGTGTCGTTCCCGCGTTAACCCAGACGAGCTCTCGGAAGGTGTAGTGAAATCGTGAGAAGAGCGCGGAGCCGGCCCAATCCGATAGGGCGTTGGTGAAGTTCCACACGCTCATCATGACGGCGTAACCGATAGCTTCGCTGCCCTTAGGGGTGGCGCGAGCCGCCAAATCGTAGACTGGAAGCATCGCCAATGTTCCCGTCATGCCGCTGATTGCCGTGATGACAATGGCTGAGGACTGGTTGTGATAGTGGAGATAGAATACTGTCCCAATCGCATGAACTACGATGCTGCCACCGATAAGAAAGCGCAAACTCAGCTTGCGGCAGGCCGCGAAGTATATGAAGGTGGTCAGCAGGCCCGCCGCGGCGGCGACAAATACGAGCGAGCCAACGAACTGCTTCGAGAACTGCAGGGTGTTGGTCTGGTAGAAGAGCAACGGCGTTCCAAAGCCGGGAGAGGCTGCAATGAGGAAGATCATGCCCGCCGCGCTCAGCAGGGTCGTCGACCGCATGAGAGTACGAAACTGAGCTGCCGCCTCCCTGGGCACCGAGTGGTTGAGTCGGGCGGTTTTTGCCTCGGGAAGCCCGAAGAAGTAGAGCGGCACCAGGATGAGATGCAGGAACGAGGTGATGCTGATGGCGACTATAAACGGAGCCGACGCCAAATAGCCGCCAATTGGTCCGCCGAGCAGACTGGCGAGTCGAAAAGCTCCAATGCGCTGCGCCGTCAGTCGGCCCGCCGCCTGAAACCGAGCTCCGACCTCGACCATGACCCCGCCCAGCGATGTGCTTGTGAAGACAATAGTCAGGTAGAGGGCCGCGTAGGTGATAAGGAGGATGTTGTAAGTGCGCGGAACGAGGGCGAGCAGCAGCCAGAGAATCCCAGAGGCTAGCAGGCTGCCGATGAGATACCAACGACGACGAGTACCAAATAGCGGCACACTGTCGACTAGCAGACCCGCGAGCGGCTTGATGTAGTTGGTGAAGGCGCCGAGCGCAAAAAACGCGGAGACCGCTACCGCTGTGCAGTGCAGCTGATCCTTCAGCAAAAACCTCATAGGCAGATCTGCGATGGCGATGCCCAGGTTCGTCCCGAGCCAGCCCAGCCCCATCAACAGAGCCAGGCTTGGCAGGCTGCGCGCTCCGGTGCTTCCCGCCAACGGCTCCACCGCTACCGCCTTTACGTCCGCGATTTCCACTTCCGGCAACGTTGCCTCCCGGCCTTCCATTAGAAGATTAATCTCTACTCGAAGTCCTATTTCGCTTCTTCCGCATACCCGTAGCTGCGCGTGTGCGCCTCGGGCAGGTAGGCGGCGAGGAGATCGATTGCGGCCTGAATATCGTCCACGTGCGCCATCTCATTGACCGTGTGGATGTAACGGGTAGGTATCGAGAGCGTGAAGGAAGGAACACCTCCCCGGCTCCGCTGTATGCCCCCTGCGTCCGTGCCGCCTCTGGGCAGAATTTCCAATTGATATTTGATGCTGTTGGCCTCCGCTACGTCTCGGAAGTGCCGGACGAGCTTCGGATGGCAGAGCAGCGACGAGTCCACGATTTTGATCGCCGCGCCTTTGCCTAGCTGCGTCACCTGATCGGGCTCGGGAACGCCGGGCAGATCGACGGCCAACGTGACGTCGAGGGCGATGCCGATGTCTGGCCGCAGAGCGTACGCCGCAGTTGTCGCGCCGCGCAGCCCGACCTCTTCCTGCGTCGTGGCGACCGCGAGAATGCTGGCTTTTATGGGAGTGTCTTTTAGCCTGCGCAGAGTCTCTATGAGGATGAATACGCTCAGGCGATCGTCCAGGGTTTTGCTGACGACTGTGTCTCCGACGCGCTCCGCCGTTCTGTCCATCGTCACCATATCGCCCTGTTCGACGAGGCTCTTCACCTTGTCACCCGGCAGCCCGAGGTCGACGAAAAACTCCTCGATCTTCGGGGATTTGTTCATCTCCTCGGCGGTGAGCAGGTGGGTGGGCTTCGTGCCGGGCATGAGTGTTCCACGTAGGGTCTGTCCCGCAAAGCCCTGAACCAGCACCCTCTGCGCGACCATCGCGCGAGGATCCCAGCCCCCAATGGGAAGCAGTCGAAGGAAGCCCTTATCGTCGATGTGCTTGACCATGAAGCCAATCTCATCGAGGTGAGCCGCGATCATCACCCGTGGCCCATCGCTCGCGCCCTTCTTGAAGGCGATGACGTTGCCCATCACGTCTACCTCGAGGGTGTCGCACAGGGGCCGAAGCTCCTCGATCACCAGCCTCCGAATGGCCTCTTCACGGCTCGGAATTCCCGGGGTTTCGCAAATCCGCTTGAGCAGATCGAAATTGAGTTCACTCATTCTGCACT
>JANXLO010000392.1 GCA_025355115.1 Chthonomonadaceae bacterium | reverse complement strand
AGTCTGCCGGCTGGCTGCCGGTCGCCTACAACCTGTGCGATGAGCCGATTGGCGAGGCCGCTCTCGCCTCCGCCGCCAACGCGAAAGCCTGGAGGGAGGCCGCGCCTCCGGGAATGCTGACCACAGGGGCCACCAGCGTCTCGACAGCTTCCCCGGACGATCCGCATCTGGCGCTGGCTCGCGCCTTGAAGATTGCTAATCTCAACCTGCACGACGAGAGCGCTCTCCGCGCAATCAGAGCGGGCGGAGGAGAGTGGGCTTTCTACAACGGCGGCAGCCGCTGGACTTTCGGCACCTACATGTACAAATGCGCCCGGCAGTTCGGCATGAAGTTCCGCCTCTCGTGGTACTGGAACGCCAGCGCGGGCGATCCCTACTACGCCCTCGACTGCCGGGAGGACGACTACGCCTGGGTGGTGACCAATGCGAAACGAGAGCTGATCCCAACCATCCACTTCGAGCGCGACATTCGCGAGGGCATCTACGACTACCGCGCCATGCAGACCCTGGATCGCCTGATCCGCGCGAAGCCTAATCACCCGGCAGCGCCCGCCGCCCGCAAGCTTCTGGACGACAAGCTTGCCGACTTCAAGCTCGGCGAGCGCGAGCACGATGCCCGCTGGCCAACCTCTGAATATCAAGAATACCGCCTGAAGCTCTCCGAAGCAATCGAGCGCCTCAGTCAGTAGCCAAGTAGTTGTCACGTGCGCAAACAGGCTATTGTGGCCGCAGAAGTTCACAGAACCTCTCAAAGTGCAGCCTCGGATCTGTTTCAGGGATCTTGCGGAATGCCGCTGTGGGCTATTGTTGCCGCTACGCACCCTCGAGCAAGGACTGGAAAACCGGGATAAGTGGATGAATTGGTTCAGGCTTCCTGGGTCACGAATCGAGATAGATGCCTTTGTAGGACGTTCGTCGGGGAAGGAATTGCGTCGCATTTCTCCACGGCATAACTGGCCTTTTGCCCATCTCATGCAGGTATTTAGGCAAAGGCGGTGAATCTATCCGCGTACCCTTTTTAAGACCTTACGTTGGAGTTATGCAATGCCCGTGCTTCCCAGCGGAACCGTCACCTTTCTCTTTACAGATATTGAGGGCAGCGCTAAACTCTGGGACGCCTATCCCGACGCCATGCGCCTCGCCTTGGCACGCCACGACGTCTTGTTGCGACAGGCCATCGAGGACAACAATGGCGTTGTGTTCAAGACGGTAGGGGATGCCTTTTACGCCGCCTTTGCCACGGCCTCGGATGCTCTCCAAGCTGCTCTTTCTGCTCACCTGCTTTTGCAGGAGGAGACATGGAAAGGAACCGGTCCTCTGAGAGTGCGCATGGGCCTGCACACCGGAGCTGCCGAAGAACGCGACGGCGACTACTTCGGGCAGACGCTCAATCGAGTCGCCCGACTGCATGCCGTGGGACACGGACAACAGACCCTCCTTTCCCAAGCCACCTATGCCCTCGTGTGCATCAGCCTGCCAGCTGAGGCGAGACTGGCAGACATGGGCCAGCATCGCCTCAAAGACCTGCTGGCTCCTGAACATGTCTGGCAGCTCCTCCACCCCGCCCTTCCCGCCGAGTTTCCGCCCCTCAAATCCCTGGACTATCTGCCCACCAACCTGCCGCGTCAGATGACCTCCTTCATCGGCAGAGAGCAGGAGATGGAGACGGTGAAGCGGCTGCTGCCCTCCACGCCCCTCCTCACCCTCCTCGGAAGCGGAGGAGCCGGAAAAACGCGACTTGCCGTGCAGGTGGGAGCAGAGGTGCTCGACGATTACAAGGACGGCGTGTGGCTCGCAGAGCTCGCCGCCCTGGCTGATCCAGCGCTCATTGCGCAGGCTGTGGCAGGCGTTTTGGTCTTGCGCGAAGAACCTGGCCGTCCCCTGATCAGCACCCTCCAGGACTATCTGCGTGACCGGCAACTCCTGCTGATCCTCGACAACTGCGAGCATCTTCTTGACGCCTGTGCGCATCTGGCTGACTCCCTGCTCAAGACCTGCCCCGCTTTAACGATCCTTGCGACAAGCCGTGAACCGCTCGGCATCGCGGGCGAGCATCCCTGGCGCGTCCCCTCGCTGCTGGCACCTGGCCCCGATGATCTGCCGATGGAGGAGAAGGACATCGCGGCGGTGCTGATGGAGTACGACGCCTGCCGCCTATTCGTGGAGAGGGCGACCGTGCAGCGTCAGGACTTTGTCCTTACGCGCAGCAACGTGCCTGTCGTGGCGCGTCTGTGCCGGCAGCTCGACGGCATTCCCCTGGCGATTGAACTCGCCGCCGCCCGTATGCGCTCTTTATCGGTCGAGGAAATCAACAGCAGACTCGACAACCGTTTTCGCCTGCTTACCGGAGGCAGCCGCACTGCGCTTCCGCGTCAGCAGACCTTGCGCGCTCTGATTGATTGGAGCTACGACCTTCTTAATGCTCAGGAGAAGACCCTGCTGGGCCGTGTTTCGGTGTTCGCTGGAGGCTGGACTCTGGAAGCGGCGGAGCAGGTGGGAGCGGGGGAGACTGTTGAGGATTGGGAAGTGATGGAGTTGCTGTCGAGCCTGGTGGACAAGAGCCTGGTGCTGGCAGAAGAGAAGGACGGTTCGGTTCGGTACCGGATGTTAGAGACGGTGCGCGCGTATGCGGTGGAGAAACTGCAGGAGGCAG
>JANXLO010000383.1 GCA_025355115.1 Chthonomonadaceae bacterium | reverse complement strand
CCATAGGCACGGTTCGTCGTCGGATCGAGAAGGAACACCAGAGCCACTTGCTGGAGTGGCTACGACAAAGTTTTCAGAGTGGTAGTGTCCCGCAAGAAATGGTCGAGCGGCTTGCCGCATGAAAAGTGCAAGGATAGTGATCCTGAGATGCAATGCCTGTCTTGCCATATCCTTTCGATATTGCAAGGTATGTCAATCATTCCTGCATCGTGGGGTATAGTGCCCGCAAGTCCATGCCTTTCCGTAGCACCGAAACTGACGGTGATTACACAGACGTAAAAATCATCTCGGTTTTGGCGTCTGGGGCAAGGGCAAAATGTCACTCTGTTCAACCTTCGCGCCACAATGTATTAAAGTTATCTGCTTACCGTTTTGCTAATACTTTAATCTTCTGGCAGTTCCGCTTTTACTAAATGGGAAATGTCATGGCCATCCACAGTGGCGTCGCATTAGAGTTGTTCAGGCTGGATTTCCGTCTGGGGTTGCTGTGTTCATTGCGACGATTCCTGCGAAGGCGGAGCGGACGCTGTTGAAGACGATCATCCATAATGTAAACGCTATCAGGCCGGGCGGGATGCCCGCTGGATCCATCAGGATGTGATACAGGAGGATGTTCACGATCACCGGACCGAGCAGCACGAGCGCAATAGGGACGAACCGGTTCGCCAGAAGCAACACGCCGCCGATTAGCTGCAGCAGAAACACCGGTACCATGTAGTGCGAGGCGCCCAACGCGCTCAAATACTGCATCGCCAGCCCGGCAGGTGGAGGCGGCATAGGAAGGAAGTGCAGGAAGCCGTTCAGCCCGAACACCACGAACATGAGGCCCAACAGAAGGCGAGCGATGAGTGTCATTGTTTTCATGGTGATCCTTTCACAGGCCCGCTGGACTAGGCCTCTGACGACTGCAGCGGGGAGGCACGGCGCGGCCGACTGTCTCTTTTGCAGCATACGAGGTCGTCGAGCAAGACGGTTCACGGGCAATTTCCCTGAGTGCCCTCTTCATAGAGCGTCCGAGCCACCACCAGGGCAGGCGAGCGACTGTGTGCTGTCTACCGGACGGGCGAAATGGTGAGGTAAGTCGTGTAGCGCTCGTCCTTCACTTTGTAGAGCGGCAGAAAGGTGATCGCGCCGTCGTGTGTGCGGAAGAAGGGAGAGGCGTTTCTCTGCTTCACGACCTCGACGAGGGCTTTGGCCTTGTCCAGCGAAACGGGCTTGTCCGACAGAGCGACGAGCAGCAGAGGGCCATAGAGGAGCGCCTGGCGGCTCGGAGTCTCAGGGGCGATAGCCTCGTAGTGCAGAGCCATTGGGAAGGAGACTTGGAGCGAATCCCCCTCTCGCCACACTCGGTCGAGCGACAGGAAGGCTCTGGGAACGCTCTTCGTCGCCATAAGTTTGCCGTTGACTTTGACTGTCACAGGCTGCGCGATCCATGCGGGCACTCGGACGTGGAGGGCAAAGCGCATCGGTTTTCCTGCATGAACCGTCAGCGTCGTCGTATCCGCCTCCGGGAAGGCAGTGGCCTGCTCCACCGTGACAGACTGCTTTCCCTGCATCCACCGAACGCGCGACGGCGTGAAGAGGTTCACATAGAGGCCGTGCTCGTCATGGAAATAGATGTCTAGCGGGTAGTCCGCCGTGATCTGAGCGTAGGTGCCCGAACAGCAGGGCCAGGCCGCACCGAAATAGTGCTTGCTGCCTCCCGAATGATAGTCCGAGTAGTAGAACGTTTTGCCGTCGGGCTGCATGGGAAGGGACGCCAGCATTCCATTGTAGAGCACGCGCTCCATGTTGTCGCCGTACTTGGCGTCCCCCGAGAAGCGCAACAGGTAGCGATCCAGGTTCACATTGGCGTACGAGCCGCAGGGCGTCTCGAAGTGGTTGTCTATGCCCTCGATGGAGTCGGCAAGCTTTCCCTTTCCAGGCTCCACGAACCGCTCCCTCGGCCCCCACCCTCCTGAGGCGTACATCTGAGTGGTGACGAGAAACCCCCAGGCGTTCTCCACAGCCTTGAAATACATCTCGTTTCCGGTCACCTCGTACGCCTTGGCCGCCGAGACCAGCGTGTTGACGTGACTGTAGGCATGGCGATCCGGGGTGAAGGCGTTGACTCCTGCAGCAAATGGAGCGTAGTACTCCTTGCTGTAGTCGTACTCCTTCGCCATCTGGAGATACCGCTCATCCTTTGTGAGCGCGTAGCAGTTGTAGAGATTCTCCGGCAGCGTGTACCACTCATCCTTGCGTCGCGGCAGGCTCTTCACTGCCCAATCGGTCATCTTCTTGAGGACGACGAGCGCCTCGGCATTGCCCGTCAGGGTGTAGGCATCTCGCATGCCGATGCAGTTCTTGTCGTAGAGGTAGTTCGGCCAGTTGTTGAACACCTTTTGCGAGGAGTAGAAGAAGCCATCCGGCGCAAGCGTCTCGTGAAAGCCATGCACAAGCCGGGCGACCTTCTCCTTATAGCGCGGATCCTTCGTGTTGGCGTACATGCGAGCCAGACCTGAAACGTACTGCCCGAACGGATGCGCGCCAGCAAAATCCTCCGGATCGTACCAGCCGCCCATCGGCTGACCGGGCGCCGGAAGCCCCGCTCGCTTACGGAAGCCGTTGAGGAGATTGTCCTCGGAGAGAGCCAGATAGAAGGCTCGCGCCCCCGCGGCCTGCACACCCATCGGCCCGCCGGTCAGGACAACATCCTGATAGTCAAAGGGCTGCAGAATGCCGGACGCGCTATGCGTTTTATCAGCCATCTTCTGCGCAGCCACGTCCGTGCCGACGAGAAGCAGCGCGCAGAGCGTGGCGAGCCAAGATGTCGTTAATTTCATCAGTTCATTCCTGTTGACATTGTCTTATGCGCGAGCCGCACAGCAGCACATGTCCAGCAGGGTCTTCTCTTTTCCGCGAGCTAGAGGCTGTCATACCCCGGCGTTGAAAAGCAGGCGTCCTCCGGACGGAAATGCCCAATTTGCCCGCTTCCCATGACGAGCTGCTGAAGTAGGCTCGACATGGGGAGCGGGCAATGAGGCTTTGTCATTTCCCTCTATCAGCGGGCCGGTGCGCTGTTCGGTCTACAGCCTGGCGATTATGGCGTCGGCCATTTCGGCGGTGCCTACAGACGTCGGATCGTTACGGTCGGGCTTCATGTCGTAGGTGACGTCCTTGCCCTCCGCGATCACAGCAGAGATCGCCTTCTCAAGCCGCTCGGCGGCGTCGATTTCATTAAGGTAGCGCAGCATGAGCATACCGGAGAGGATCAGGGCGACCGGGTTGACCTTGTTCATTCCTTTGTACTTGGGAGCCGAGCCGTGCGTTGGTTCGAACAGCGCGATGCCGTCCCCGATGTTCGCGCCCGGAGCCACGCCAAGCCCGCCGACAAGCCCCGCGCAGAGGTCGGAGAGAATGTCCCCATAGAGGTTCTCCATGACCATCATGTCGTAGAGTTCCGGCTTCTGGACAAGCTGCATGCACATATTGTCCACAAGCATCTCCTGATACTCGATGTCCGGATAGTCCTTGGCGACCTCCTGTCCGACTTTGAAGAACAGGCCGTCGGTGTACTTCATGATGTTCGCCTTGGCGACCGCGCTGATCTTCTTGCGCCCGTTGGCTCGGGCGTATTCGAACGCCGCTTTGATGATCCGGCGCGACCCGGTGATCGAGATCGGCTTGATGGAGATGGCGGAGTCCTCGCGGATTTTGCCGCCTGCCATGTCGATGATCTTCTTCGCCTCCGGCGTATGGACGTCGTACTCGACGCCAGCATACAGATCCTCGGTGTTTTCGCGGACGATGACCAAATCGACGTCCTGGTATTTCGAGCGGATGCCGGGATAGTACTTGCAGGGGCGGATGCAGGCGTAGAGATCCAGCTCCTTGCGGAGCGCGACGTTGACGGATCGGAATCCGGTTCCGATCGGCGTTGTGATCGGGCCTTTCAGCGCGACCTTGTTCTTGCGGATGCTGTCCAGCACGTTCTGCGGCAGGGGAGTGCCCGCAGTCTCCATGATGTCCACGCCCGCCTCTACGATATCCCAGTTGAACTCGACGCCGGTCGCATCCAGTACTCTCTGTGCGGCGGCGACCAGTTCCGGCCCCGTTCCGTCGCCTCGAATGAGGGTCACATTATGTGCCAAGAAAGTCTCCTTTGAAAAATTTCTGCCTCCCCCTCCGCTTCATGGCCGGGCCAAGGCAGGCATGGAATCTATTCGTCTTCGCCCCCTGCAATCCCTGCCGCACCGCAAAATAGGCACTGAGTTTTGCGCTTTCAGTCAACGCGAGGCTCCGCCCAGACTTCGATTATCCGCTGCAAAAAAGGCTTCACGAGGCCTCCTCCCTTGGGGCGGGCGTTGAGCTCGCAGGCTTGGCTTTGGGGCGACGAGGCGCGCGGCGCTTGACGGTGAGCCCGGCGTCCTGGAGATTGCGCCCCAGTTCATCGTCGCGCCCAAGCGTCTCCATATCCTGCTCCAGACAGAAGAGCACTCTGGCATAGGCGCCGCACGAGATGGAGGGGTCGCCGCGCTCGACAGCGCGTAGGGTAAGCCGACTGATGCCCGCTCGTTCCGCCACAATGGCTGCTGAGAACCTGCGGCGCAGCCGCGCCAGGCTAAGTTCTCCCGGAAAGCGTTCATCCGGCGCTGCAATGTGGACAAGGCACCGAAGAAACCCGAGCGAGCAAGTTCAGACGATGCACTTTTCCGCAGCATTGGGCTCAGGGCTTGAGCCAGCGGTTGAGCCAGTCCAGGTTGCGCTGCAG
>JANXLO010000327.1 GCA_025355115.1 Chthonomonadaceae bacterium | reverse complement strand
CGTCCAGCCGCCACGTCACCGCGACACCGCGGTCTTCGACCGCCAGCGTGACCAACAGGTGGGCCATCACGCTCCTTCGGTTCACCGTCCTTGACGACCACGGGGAAAGTCCAGGCCACTGCGGTATCGGTCACGTCGTGGAACACAACGTAGACCGGGTAAATTCGGGCGGGCGAGGCTGCGTCCACACAGCAGCCGCGGTAGGGAAGGATGGCGGCATGGCCAAAACAATCATTGAGCAGATCACCGACGACATCGACGGTTCCGCGAACGCCCGGACGGTCACCTTCAGCCTCGAGGGCAGCGACTACAGCATTGACCTCAACACCATTACGACGCTTGGCACGACCTTCGACCTCTTCGCCCTGGATGCGGGCACCGAGAAGAACACGGAGGCGCATGACGATCTGGTCTACTTCGATTCTCCGCCTAGCGCCCACACCGCGGAAGACATCAATGCCACCATCCATGCGCACACCGGCATCTCAGGCGCCTCCGGCGGCTTTCTAACCCCTTACGCGTGGAACAATTCACTGCCCGTCGCCCGCATCACGATCGCCGCACTGACCCCGGAGCCGGGCATGTCCCTGCTTCTCATTGCGGGGCTAGCGTCAAGCGGAGCCGTATTGGCTCGCCGCCATGGCCGATCACGCCGCTCGACCTTGAAAAAGGCGTAGCGCATGAACTACGGGCAGAACGAACCTGTTCTGCCCGTAGTTCATGGACGCCCAGTATGCCCAGGCATCAAAGCGCTCTCCTCCGACAGCACCCGCTGCAGAAACCTAGTTTCAAATCCACATCTCTCCTCGAAGCACTCAAGAAGGAATGGCCTCACCGCCACATCGCTTCCGATCTGGAAATCCATTCGAATATGCTCAGCGCCTGGACGGTCAGCGCCGTCAAGGACCTTGCCACCCTTCTCAAGTGGAAATGGAGGGCCCCGGCCGACAGAGAAGCCAATGGCTGGCGACGCGGCGAGCCCAGTGCCGAAATTGGGAAACTGACCACGCGCGTGGACTGGCTGGAAGAAAATCCGGCACCGACTGTCCGTTTAGACAAGCGCATAGAGAGGCTGAATCGACTGGGATCTACTTTTAGGCGGCAGCCGGATCTTCTGCATGTGAGCTGCTCAAGCCTCTTCAACGTACGATATTCTCCGTTTCATGTGCGCCTCCCTATTGCAATCTTTACAAATCACAAATTGTCATCATGCAATAAGGATAATTGCAGCCCTACATATAAACAACTTTGGGAGCAGACAACATGACACTGAGAAGCGGAGGTGATGCAATTTGAAGCAGAAAATCAACCCTGTGATGGCAGTGATCGCAGTCGCTGCATTTATTCTCATCGCCGGAATTTTTATATTCCGAGCTGGGAAGACCACACAAGGTGCAGACAGTGAGAAGCCTCCCGGGATGCCTCCGGCGGCCGCGAAAGAGTTCCAACAGCGCATGGGAGGCACAACAGGCCCCGGTGCAACCACAGCTCCGACAACGGGCTCGTCGGCAACGCCAGGCGGGTATCTCGCGCCGCCACACTGAACTTTGCCTGCGCACGAGCCTGCATAGTTCCATTCCATGAACCATGATCGTTCACGCATAGGCCTTTTTAGGGGAAATCACATGAAGAGATTACGGCGCTGAGGTTTCACTCTGATCGAACTGCTCGTGGTAATAGCCATCATCGCTATTTTGGCTGCCATACTGTTCCCTGTATTCGCTCAAACGCGCGAGCAGGCGCGCACGACTGCCTGCCTTTCCAACTTCAAACAGATCGGATTGAGCGTCAAAATGTACTCATCCGACTACGACGAAAAGTTTCCCATGGGCACCTACTCCGGGCCACGCAACTGGGAGGTCAATCCGGATCTGGATCAGTTGGCCGGCGCTCCGTGCTACGACGCGAACACCGACTGGAAGGGTTATGATCCCAAAGACGGAGGCCCTGTCTATGTCGGCTGTTCCTACGGCGGAGAGTTCTACCGAACGCTCATGACCGTACAGTGTGGCCCCTACATCAAAAACAAGCAGATTTGGTACTGTCCGTCAGACAAATTCCGCACTCCGAATGCGGCCAATATCACGCATGGCCTGCAGTCCTATCAGTGGTTCCCCAACTGGGTCTACAACACCTGGTGCAGCGCGCCAGGGCCGTTCCCCTGCGTGAAGTACTCGGACGGCAAACACGACCTCAGCAACGATCCCCCGAGCGAACTGTCGGACCTCGTCTCGCAGCGCATGCTATTTGTCGAGCGCGGCGTGTTCGGATGGGACGGCACTGACGGCTCCAGCGGAGCGGCGCCGAACACCAACTACAACCATGCGCGCGGTTACAATGCGGCCTATTTCGATGGACATGCGAAACTGGTCAATTTTGGCAAAAAATGGACCACCCTGCCGGCGACCGGATGGCCCCCGGAGAAGGCTCCCCAGTAGTCACCGTGTTTTAATATCCCCGATGCTCCGGCCGAGGGGAGGACACGTCAACAGAGACCTTACGGCTTCACCGGAAGGTCTCTGTTGCTGGCAACCGCGTTCGCATGGCCGGTCGCCGATTTACCGTCGCTTCGACGATGAAGTCGCGGGCACGGCAAGTCAGGCGTTGCCATCGACGGCTCCGACGCGCTAAGCAGTCCCCTCCTCGACCCCCGCGCAATCGCGCTAGACAGCAAGGGCAACCTCTACATTCTGGAGAAGAGCGGCAACGCGCTCCGCGTCGTGGGCACGAAGGGCAGAATACGAACCATCGCAGGAACCGGCAAATCCGGGCCTGCAGCCGACGACGTTTTCGCGCTTGAGGCTTCCCTGAACGGCCCCAAGCACCTCTGCATGGACAGTGACGAAAACGTCTACATTGCCGACATCGATAACCATGTCATCCGCAAATACCTGCCGAAGACCGGTCGAGTAGTTTGAATCGCAGGCACTGGCGTAGCGGGCAGTGCGGAAATCGACGGCCCTCCCCTGCTGGCCGAACTGCATCAGCCCCACGGAGTCTATGTCGATGCGAAGGGCGTCCTTTATATCTCCGGCAGCTGGACCGACCGGATCGTCAAAATAGTGCCTTGAGAATTTTAACGAGCTAGAACCGCTTTACCAGAAAGACGCCTGCAGCCAGAAGGACAATTCCGCAGGCTCGGCCTGCATTCAGAGGATGAGCCTCCACGCCGAAGAGACCGAAATGGTCGAGCAGCGCGGAGAGCGTGATCTGCCCTGCGATCACCAGGCCCATCGTGACACTGACTCCGAGCCGCGGCACCAGCGAGACCACACCGACCATATAGAACGCGCCGGTGAGGCCGCCGATCCAGGCCCAGGCAGGGATTCGTGCCAGCGTCTGCGCGTTCGGCAGCGCGGCCCGAGTCGCCACGCAGTAGAGGACGAGGCAGACCGTCCCCACAAGGAACGAAACCAGGGACGCCAGCACTGGGTTGCCCAGCTCTTTGCTGAGCCTCCCGTTGATGACCGCCTGCAACGGCAATATCGCGCCCGCCAGCAGCGCTGGCAGCCAGAGTATTTTCATCTCTCCCTCTCCTCACAGCGCGAAGCCTGCCTCGACAAGCCCGAAGGCGGGTCGAGGCAGGCTCCGGCCGCCCTCTGTAATCCAGTGCGCTCACTTCGTTGCGAGCTTCTCCGTATCGACCGTGAACTGCAGGAAGCCTATGCACATTTCGTCGGTCGTCTGTTCACCCCAAGTGACAAGCGCGGGCGGGTGAGTTGGCTGTCGGGGATTGTGCTCCGAGTTGTCGTAGATGGCGAGCAGGCTGATGTGCGTGCCCTTCGGCAGATGGACAGGCTCCTTATACCGGTACGTCTCCTGCCAGTTGAAGTCCCAGTCACTCACCCAGACCAGCGGCTTGTCCGTGCCGTCGGGCAGCTTCGCCGTCAGCTTCATCTCCCGCCCCAGCAGGTGCATGTGCGGAAACACCGACCAGATCGTCGCGTCGATGGGCAGGGTCAGCCCGCACTTGACCTCCGTATGCGAGTCTCCCGGCTTCAGTTGAAAGATTGGATTGATGAGCGCGGCTGTGCGCAGTTCCTTCTCGACCTGCGATCTGTCCGCGAAGCGAACGCTCACGCGGCTGCGATCCTCTTCGACTTTGCCGTCCTTATGGTAGTGCACCTGAATCACAATCCGGGTGCCTTTTCGCAGGCGATAAGCGGTTCCCTTTGGCAGCGCGTAGGGCGTCCCACCCGGCACCCAGGCCTGCACGAACTGCTCCCCAAAGACGCCGATCCCGGCTCCAGAGACGCTGTAGCCCGGCTCCTTCTCCTTGCCGTCCATCTGCGCCGCCTTGCCGGTGGGGTCGAAGTAGAGGACGATGTGATGCACGACAGCGCGGTTTTCCGGCTGGAACTCCAGCGAGCTGATGAACTTGTCCTCATCGAACACCTGTTGCATCACGAACTCACGGTAGACATCGTTGCCCTCCGCGGCCACATGATACGTGCGGTCGGGTTGCATGATGACGTCGGGTTTGCCGAGCAACCACTCTCCGGGCGGGGCGAATTTCGGCAAGGACGGCACGGACTTGAGGTCACCGGTCGGCATGCCGCTGGACGCCCATTTGGCGAGCGCGGCTATCTGCGCGTCGGTGAGCCTGCGCTGGTCGCAGAAGTCGCCGTAGCCCCGCACTGCCTTCGAGGGGGGCATCTGCCGTCTGGCCGTGTAGTCGCGTATCTGTGCGGCCCAGGTTTTGGCCTGCTGATAGGTCTCGAGCGCGAACGGCGCGGCCTCACCGCTGCGATGACAGACGACGCAGTTGGCGAACAGAATCGGGGCGACGTCGCGGGCATAGGTGACGGAAGCGAGCATCGGTGCAGCCTGCGCGGTCGGCCTGTCACGGAATATGGTGCACCCGACGGCCAGCGTTCTGGGGCGCGCTACGGGCTTTCCTGCCAGCATCGCCTCGATAGCCTCCTGCAGGTCGTGCCGAATTATCCTCGTGCGGTCGCGGCTGTCGTCGATCCGACCCCGGTATCGCACCATCCCCTGCGCGTCCAGGACAATGGCCTCGGGCGTGTGGTCGGCGATCAGGTTGTCCGCCAGCGTGAGCTTGTCGTCCCTGACGACCGGGAAAGCGATGCCCCTCGAGGCGGCATATTTCCGCAGGGCACCCGCGCTGTCCTCACGGTTGGAATCGACGAGAAAGAAGTTCGCGCCTTTCGGGCTGTAGCTCTTCGCGATCTCCGTAATTCGCGGGGTGTAGAGGTTTGAGACTGGGCACTCGGTGGAGACGAACAGGAAGACATTCGCCTTGCTCGCCGCCAGATCCCCTGCCCTCCAGGTGCGACCGCTCAAGTCTTTCCAAGTCGTCGTGGCGAGCGGCGATCCGGACGCCTCGGCCGCAACTGCGGGCTTCGCTCCAGCAATGAGCAGGATCAGACCCATCGCTGTCAGGATTCGTCTGGAAATCAAGAGGCAAAACTCCTTCTCTAACTCTGTCGGTAACCGCTTTGCAACGCCGACGGCGGCCGCTTTTCGCGGGCCGGAAATCGTCCGATGCCGGACACTAGCAAGCGACTGTTCAGAACCCAGCTCTGTTACACGCATTGTGACACCAAAACCTGGCAAAGGCAACAGTGAGCCTGCGCGCTTTGCGACAGCGCCGATCAGTTGGCGTCCCGCTCGCGGAGGGAGCCGAGCCAGCGGCGCAGGAGCAGATAGAGCGGATAGGCGAGAACGAAGTTGTAGAGCGTCGTGGAGAGGACGGAACGCGCCCAGTGCAGGAGATGGCCCTGCGGATCCGCGATGAAGAATATTCCCTCCGCGAGAACGGTGCCGAGCGTCACTATGGCAACAGCGAGGAGGCCGCTATCGCGATAGATTCGCTCCTCAAGCCACCCTACCCCGAGACAGACGAGCGTCCTGCTGAAGACCAGACTGCCGAAACCCCCGTTCGGCGGCGCGGCGAAGCAGGTGTAGACCAGGCCCGCCGTGAAGCCAAGCGCCGCGCCTCCGTTGGCCCCGCAGAACATCGCGCTCAGCAGCGCCGTCGCCAGCAGAATATCGGGCCTCGCACCGCGGATAGTCAGGCTATCGGAGAACGCAAGCTGAATGAGAGCCGCGAGGAGCAGAGCGGCGCCAAGCCGAAACGCCCGCTGGGCCGGTGCCGTCATGGCTGCACGTAAACCTCTTCGAGCCGGTCGAACTCAACGGCTGGCCGGACGACCGCAGTCTTGCCAACATTGCCCTCATCCGCCTTGACGCTCTCGACAGTTCCGATCAGCTGCCCTGGCGGAAAAACCCCGCCCAGGCCCGACGTCACGATCAGGTCGCCGGGCTTAATGTCGGCATCGCTCGGCAGATATCTGAAGTCCAGTCGCGAGGAGTTGCTGCCCTCGCAGACCCCGACGGAGCGTGAGCTCCCCCGCTGAACTCGGCCGCCCACGCCCGATTTCTGGTCCGTCAGCATCAGCACGGAGGCGGTGCCGGGCGTCACTTCGAACACCCGCCCGACCAGCCCGTTGCGAGTGCGCACCATGCTGTTGACCTTCACTCCGTCGCGTCCACCACGATTGATGACGAGAGTGTCGAACTTGGGGTCGGTCTTGCGGGCAACGATGCCTGCGACCAGCAGGCGCGGCGCACTGGACTGAATGAAGCCGAGGTCATTGCGAAGCCGTTGATAGTTGGCCTGCGTCTCCCTCAGCGCCGCTGCCTCCCCCTCAAGCTGCGCCACCTGCTCCCGCAAACGCCGATTTTCCGCGTTCAGCCCGCGGCCACGGAAGAGCCAGCCCGTCTGCGTCCCCAGCCATTGCGAGGCCGAATGCAGGCCGCCGACCGGCCGCGCCAGCACACCGCGCACACCGCCAACGACCGGATCAGACGAGCCGAGCCGAGCGGCGCGATTGTGCCAGCCGCCGATAAGTGTGCCCAGAAGGAGAAAGAGGAAGGCGGCCCAGTAACGCCGGGCCTGAGGTTTCGTTTCCGACCGCATAGGGGGCTCCGATTACCGTTTGAGCACTTTTCGGAGGGTGGGATTTGTGTCGATCTCCTCCAGCACCCGGCCCGTGCCGAGCACGACGCAGGAGAGAGGATCGCTGGCAATGTGCACAGGCATTGAGGTCTCTCGGGCGATGAGCATATCCAGGCCCTCCAGTAGGGCGCCGCCGCCCGCGAGCACGATTCCGCGGTCGTAGATGTCCGCGGACAGCTCAGGGGGCGTCCCCTCCAGAGTCACCTTGATAGCCTCGAGAATCGAGTTGATGGGCTCCTGGATCGCCTCTCGAATCTCGCTGCTGGTGATGGTGGTCTTGCGCGGAAGGCCGGAAATCAGGTCTCGCCCTCGCACATCCATGGTGCGCTCCGGCCCTGCGGCGTAGGCGGAGCCTACCTGGAACTTCGCGTCCTCGGCGGTGCGGTCTCCAATGGCAAGGTTGTAGGTGCGGCGGACGTAGTTGATGATCGCCTCGTCTATCTCATCCCCCGCGATGCGGACGGAGCGAGCGATGACGATGCCGCCGAGCGAGATGACGGCCACTTCGGTTGTGCCGCCCCCAATGTCTACAATCATCGAGCCGGTCGCCTCGGAGACGGGAAGTCCCGCTCCAATGGCGGCGGCCATGGGCTCCTCGATGGTGAAGGCCTCCTTCGCGCCCGCCTTGCGCGCCGCCTCCTTGACCGCCCGCTCTTCGACTTCGGTCACTCCGGAGGGAACGCCGACGACGACGCGAGGCGCCACAAGCATGGAGCGTCGGTGCACTTTCGCGATGAAGTAGCGAATCATCTTCTCGGTCTGGTCGAAGTCCGCGATGACCCCATCCCGGAGAGGGCGTATGGCGATGATGTTGCCCGGAGTGCGCCCCAGCATCCGCTTGGCCTCTTCGCCCACAGCGAGCACGTTTTTCGGGTTGTCGCGATCGATGGCGACAACGGACGGCTCGCGCAACAAAATCCCTCGCCCGCGCACGTGGACAAGGGTATTGGCGGTGCCGAGGTCGATTCCCATGTCACGGGAGAACCGGCCCAGCACGCCGCGAAATAGATTCATTCTGATAGAGTTCTCCTCGCGCCTGCCTGGCGGCATATACAGTATATCACATAACCGCTGAGGAAATGACGAGAATCCAGGAGACGAGGAGGCTTACCTATTTCTTCGCCTTCTCGAATTTCATGGCGGCGGAGTTCATGCAGTAGCGCAGACCCGTAGGCTGAGGGCCGTCGTTGAAAACGTGGCCCAGATGGCCTCCGCATTTGATGCAGATAACCTCGTCGCGATCCATTCCGTCCGTGCGGTCGGCGCGGGTCTTTACCGCCGTCCTCGTGGCGGGCTCCCAGAAGCTGGGCCAGCCGGTGCCCGACTCGAACTTCGTCTTCGAGAAGAACAGGAGGTTTCCATCCGCCGCGCAGCGATAGACTCCCGCCTCATGGTTGTTCCAGGTGTCGCCTGAATAAGGGCGCTCTGTCCCGGCATGGCGGAGCACATCGTACTGCATGGGCGTCAGAATCTTCTTCCACTCCGCATCTGTTTTCACGACCATTTCGGTCTTCTTGGGGTCGGCCTTCGGCTTGGGGGTCTTGCTGTGCTGAGCCAGCGATCCGTATCCAATCAAGAGCAGCATGGCCAAAAGCCCGCCGATCATCTGCAATCTTCTGTTCATCTTAGCACTCTCCTTTGTCGAGCGCATGGGCGCTCTCTGTCATTATATACGCAACAGCCTCGCACATGCGTTGCCGAGAGCGCCGGCCCCACCGCCCACCGCCTTAAGAAACAACGCCATTTCGCCTGGTCAGGTTCCCCTGCCCCTTGCGAATATCCTCCAATCCT
>JANXLO010000331.1 GCA_025355115.1 Chthonomonadaceae bacterium | reverse complement strand
CGAACACCAACACCATCGGCCCGCTCGGAATAGCCTTCAACGCCGGACATGTTGTCGTCGCAGACTATCCCGGAAACGTCCGCGTCTTCACGACGGACACTGACGGTCAGCACGCGACGACGTTCGCGGCAGCCCAGAGTTATGGTTTTTCCAACGCAGTCGGCCTCGCGAGCGTCGGCAACACCCTCTATATGACCGGGCAGGCGAATGGGCTGGTTGTGCAGCTCAATTCCAACGGAACGTTTAACCAAAACATCGTCAGCTACGGAAATGCGACTGGAATCATCGCCAATCCCAGCAACGGGCATCTGTTCGTCAGCAACGGGTCGAGCATAATCGACGTTGATCCCATCGCCAAAACGTCCTCGGTATTCAATGGCGCAGCGGCGGACGGCCTGAGCACGGACGGCACAACTCTCTACGCTGCCGTCACCGGCCATATAATCGGCTACGATATCTCGACAAAATCCCAGGTCTACGATTCCGGGTTCATCAATACCGTGGACGGAACAGCGCTGGGCTTTGGCAGCCTTGCAGGCAACATCTTCGCCAACACCAACGACGGTCGGTTAGTCGAAGTTAACCTGGTGGGTGCCCCCGTGCAGACAATCATCGCCACCGGGGGTTCCCGAGGGGATTTCGTAACGGTCGACCCGAATGGCACTCTGCTCATCACGCAGTCGGACAGTATCGTGCGGCTCACGGCCGGAGCGGGCGGGACATTCGTCGGAACCCCAGAGCCAGGCACAGTCGGCCTGCTGATCGCCTCTGGCTTCACAGGCATCGGAGCGCTCATGCGAAAACGCCGCAGTCGAAAGTAGTCGGCGCACACCTGACGCGCTAGTTCGCCCCTGTGCAGAGCGGCCTGCATAGGGGCGATTTCTTGCTTGTAGACACTCGTCGACGCTATGCTTCGACGCGAATCCAGTTTGCCACGCTCTGAACCACATCCAGCCTCACGATCTCCTCCAGGGCCTGAACCACTCGCAGGCTTGGAGCCTCATGCGTCACCCATACGATCTCGGCCAGCCCGCTATGCGTTGCCTTCTGCACGACCGATTCGATGGAGATGTCGTTTTCGCCGAGAACCGTGGCGATGGCCGCAAGAACTTTCGGCCGGTCTTCCACAGTCATGCGCAGATAGTGGCGCGTCACTACTTCGGCTATGGGCTGCACACTTCGATGCTCGAAGCAGGTGCAGGCAACGCGGCCTGTCGATCCGGAGCGGAGATTTCGGCAGACATCCATGATGTCCCCGACGACCGCGCTGCCGGTCGGCCCGCTGCCCGCGCCGCGTCCGTAGAACATCACGTCCCCCACCGAATCGCCTCTCACCAACACCGCGTTGTAGACGCCGTTGGTAGAGGCCAGCGGGTGGGACTGCGGGAGCAGCGCCGGATGGACGCGCACCTGCATTCTGTCGTCATCCACGCGACGGGCGATGCCCACCAGCTTGATCACATATCCTAGTTCGCGCGCCGCTTCGATGTCGGCCGCTTCTATCCCGGTGATGCCCTCGACATAGATGTCCTGAACATGCACTCGGCTGGTGAAGGCGATGGAGGCCAGGATCGCGATTTTGTACTGGGCATCGAAGCCGCCAATATCGCTCGTTGGATCCGCTTCAGCATAGCCGTGCTCCTGAGCCTCGCGCAGCACATCCCCGAAATTCGCCCGCTCCTGGCTCATCTTCGTGAGGATATAGTTGGTCGTGCCGTTGATGATGCCCATCACTTCGACGACCCGATTGCCAGCCAGCGCGTTTTTCATCGGCTGGATGATCGGGATGCCTCCTGCGACGCTGCCCTCAAACTGGAAATCCAGCGAGCGGGCGCTGGCCTCCTCCATCAGGAGATGGCCCTCTTTCGCGATCATCTCCTTGTTGGCGGTGACGACCTGCTTGCCGTTGCGCAGCGCCCTGAGCACGAACTCCTTCGCGGGATCCACTCCCCCGATGAGCTCGCACACGATGTCGATGTCAGGATCGTCCAGGATTTCGCCCGCGTCGGTTGTAAGCAAGGCGCGATCCACGGTAACGGCTCGCTGCTTATAGAGATCACGGACGGCAATGCGCTTGATTCGAAACGGAATGCCTATTTTGCGCTCAATTTCAGCCCGGTTCCGTTGCAGCAGCTGAACGGTACCGGAGCCGACCACTCCAAGACCGAGAACCCCAATCTCGACGCGCTCCTTATTCCAGCCTTCAGCGGCGGATCCGCTCATCTTGCCTCCCATCGCCCGGCTCCCTTCCCCGGCGAACGGGGAGTTTGCTGCAGCGCGCTACTCCAGCTTCAAAATGACCAAAGGGGTGCCGGCCTGCACAAGCTCGCCGTCTTTTCCGGGAATCGCGACGATAAATCCGCCCTGCTCCGCCAGAATCTCCGAGAATATCTTCATCGCCTCAATAAGACCGATCGGCTGATCCTTCGTGACACGTTGTCCCACCTCGACAAGCGGCGGGTCTCCAGGCTTTCCGGCACGGTAGAACACGCCGACCATGGGGGAGACTAGCGGGACGGTGTCTTCGGCAGGCGATGGCGGTTCCGGGGGCGCGGCAGGCTTGCGGAGGAGGGGAGCGGGCAGGTAAGTTGGCAATGCCGTCCCCACCGCCTGAACAGCCTTCTTCTGAAGAGAGCGCGGCCCGCGGATACGGAGTCTGCGCCCTTCCTCCTCCAGAACGATCTCATCGAGATCGCCTGTTTCCACGAGGGCAATGAGCCGGGCCAGCTCTTCCAGTTCGAATCCTAGTATCGCCATGGGGGGCGTTCATCCTGTCGTGAAAGAAAAAAAGAGAGGGCAGTCCGCCAGAGCGTCTACCCTTCCAGTTAAGTGCCAGTATACCCAAACGCGGCACCCGTGTCAAGGCGCAGCCGTGCTGTCAGAGAGTGCGTAGCGACGCATCCTGAGCCTTTTGCAAGCACTCATCGCAGCCTCATCGCCAGATAGAAAACAGTGAACCGAGGGTTGAACTTCTCCTCGGTTAAGGCGCTCGCTTGCCCCCGCCGTGACCTCGTTGGGAGGAGATCGGGCGAGCTTGACGAATAGGGATGCACTGAAGGAACTCGGAAGGAGCGCTGAGATGAAAATTACAAAGGTATCGACGATTCCGGTGCAGCCGCGCTGGCTTTTCGTGAAGATTGAAACGGATGCGGGCATAGTCGGGTACGGTGAGTGCCTGGGAGACAAAGCGTTCGTTGTGGCAGAGGCCGTCCGTAGCTACGAGCACGCCCTGATTGGGGAGGACGCGCGGCGGATCGTGCATCACTGGCAGAACCTGTACCGAGGGGCCTTCTGGCGCGGTGGGCCAACGCTCTGTGCGGCGATCTCCGGCATCGAAATCTGCCTGTGGGACATTCTGGGCAAGTCGCTCGGCGTGCCGGTCTGGCAGCTACTCGGCGGCGCGGTAAGGGATAGAATTCGAGTCTATACTCGGCCGACGGGCAAAACTCCGGCGGAGCTTGCCGCGAGCGCGAAGGCGGTCGTCGCGCGAGGATACACGGCTATGAAGTTCTGTCCCTTCGAGAAAGTACATCTTGTGGATCACTATAGGGTCGTGGAGGACGCCGCTGCGCGAGTGCAGGCGGTCCGAGAAGCGGTCGGCAGCGACATCGACATTCTGTTGGACTTTCACGGAAGGGTCAGCCCCGCCATGGCGATCTGGCTGGAGGAGGCGATCCGGCCCTACCACCCGATGTTCATTGAGGAGCCGGTGTTGCCGGAGAACGTGGACGCGCTCGTGCAGTTCGCCCGACAGTCTAAGACGCCAGTCGCAACCGGAGAGCGGCTGTTCACGAAGTGGGGTTTTCGGGAGGTGCTGGAGAAAGGCGCAGCGACGATACTTCAGCCCGACCCCTGTATCTGCGGGGGGATTTTCGAGACGCGGCAGATCGGCAGCATGGCCGAGACCTGGTACGCCTCACTGGCCCCTCACAACCCGTATGGCCCGATCAACTTCGCCGCTTGCCTCCAGGTCGATGCCTGCACTCCGAACTTCCTGATTCAGGAATTTGTCGATCCCCTTGGCCTGGGTGAAGGCTACCTAAAGGAGCCATTCGTCGTCAAGGACGGCTATATCGACGTGCCCCAGCGGCCTGGAATAGGGGTCGAGCTTGATGAGGAGTTCCTGGCACAGCGTCCGCTCGGGCCGCTTCCGGATCCGGGGCGCTGGTTCCATGACGACGATGGCTCTGTCGCCGACTGGTAGGACCAAGTATCGCTTCACTTGAAGAGCGACCTCGGCCTGGGAGGTCATCGACGGGTCTATGCGTTCGCCGGGCCGCTGCTTTTCTGAATGACCGCGACGACTGCGGGGAACCCTGGCGATGAGAAATCATCGTGGCATTTAACCGTCGCTTTTCCGGCCAATTCGTCGTTTACGCAGTAGGACTTTTGCTCGCTCGAAACCATGAACTTACCGTTGACATGGTCGAAATTCCACTGGTGCAGGCCTTTGTGCTGCTCCATGTCCGCCACGTTCTTGACGTGCCAGAGATAGACGAAGCATGCGGGCTTGACGGAATCGACCATCTGCTGTATGACCACCATAGGGTCGTAGCAGTGATCCAACGCATTTCTGGAATGAGCCAACTCGAAGGAGTTGGCGGGATAGTGCTCGCCTATTTTTTCGCCCTCTACGTTGACGGTGTAGACCGGGGGCGTCAGGTGCATTTTGTCCAGCAATTCTCGGTATCGTTCGGCAAGGGGGTCGATGGGAACCACGGTGACGGAGTGACCATCCCACACTTTGCCCATTGAAGTGATCGGTCCCGCTCCCACATCCAGAATGCTCACCGGAGCCCCGGTTGGCACATTGATGAGTTCGGTGAATCGCTCCTCCAGTTTCTGCTGAGGGTCAAGACGCTCGAGATAGCCATCGGTGTTGGCCTTCAAAGCCTCAGGTGAAAGTACGCGCTCCCAATACTGCAACTCATCGAATAGACCGTGCGACCAGACCTGCTTCTGAAGCCCCAGTTTGAGCATCAGAACGCTGCGCATCTCATGTTCGCGCATTCGCATGCGTGAGTAGACTCTATGCAAAGAGTTAAGAATTTCCGACATGCTGATCCCTTTCGGTATGGAGGCTAATTTCTTCGACTGCATTTCGTCTCCCGTTTCAGGCGAAGTGTACAGTCATGATACCGAAAAAAGACGAGGATATGAGGACTGGCAGGAAAATGTTTTCATGGCAGCATACCGGCGAGGAGTGCCGTCGCGTGGGAATTTAAGCGGCAAGGCAGTGGCCTCGCTCAGGAAGCGAGGCCACTGTCGAAGCTGTAAACCACTCGAGGTCATCGTTTACTTGGTTTCGCGATGCTCGCGGCTCTCTCCGCCTTTTTTGCCGATGGCGGCCATGTGCTCACGGTTCTGCGCGACCTTGGAGCCGCCGCGTCGACCGATCTCTGCCATGTGTCCGCGATCCTGCGCGACTTTGGAGCCGCCCTTCTTGCCGATCGTTGCCATATGGCTTCGATCTTCCGAGACCTTCCGGCCTCCCTTGCGTCCCGCAGCTGCGTGGCCTTCGGGGTCTCCGTGCCAGCCTCGACCGGTCGTGTGCTGCGCGGTGGTCTCCGTCTCGGCGGTGGCCTGAACAGGTGTCTCTTTGCTCGCCTTGGTGGTGTTGCCTGCCATTGTATCTGTTCTCCTGTGATAGAGAGCTCCGGGCCGTCTTGGGTATTACCGGACCTCTGCGTGAATTAGGCCATCGTCTTCAGTATGCCGCACCTAACGATAGCAGCATGGAACCGATCTATGCACCAGCATCGGCGGCAACCATGCGAGTGAGGATAATGCTGCCACAATGCAAAGACGAAATTGCTTCCCGGTTTGTTCCCGATTCGGCAGGCAAGCGAGAATTTATTTTGCGCTTGCGTCTGGCGAGCCGGCCGGCATGTCTGAAGCGGGCGCGGTTTCGAGGGGACGGAGCCGCAAAGCGAGCAGAAAAGAGACGCCCATAAGGACCGCGGACGAGATGAACGGAACGGCGGTATTCATCGCCACCAACGAGTTGTTGATCGGCGGCGCGACGATTCGAGCCAGGCTTCCCATGCTCTGCTGCGCCCCACTGATAGTGCCGCGCTCCTGTGGCTTGGCGGACTGAAGCAGGAGCGCGCTCAGTGAAGGCGTCAGGATTCCGCTGCCCACCGAAAGCAGACAGGAGGCTACCCATAGTTGAGGCAGACTTCCAGCGAAGGCGATCCCAAGCAGGCAGAAGGCCTGTATCAGTGTCCCGGCCACGACCAGGCGGTTCTCTCCGAATTTTTTCCCCAAGCCGCCCATCATGGCGAGCTGCGTGAAAAGTACCGTAATCCCCACGATGCCGAAAATGCGGGTCGTGGCAGCAGTCTGAGCCGCCTCCAGCGTCGACTGAAGCTTATCAGGCGGCATGGCGAGCAGAGGATGCCCGACATGCCAGGCACGCACCACTTCCGCCAGCAGTGCGTCATGGAAGCGGATGATGATCAGCCAGGAAAAGCACGACTCCACGGCGGCGAACGCAAAGGTAGCAAACGCATAGACGACGATCTGCTTGCGCAGAGCCGGACTTCGCAGAGTGGCCTGGATGCTCCGCATTCCCTCCATCGGACCGCGTCTGCTCTCCGTCGACGGAGCCGACCGGTCGAGGTGACTTTCAGGCAGTAGGAAATAGGCCAGCACGAAGTTAACCATCGCCAGGGCGGAGGCGAAAAGTGCGGGCGTCGCGAGCTTGGACAGACCGAAGAGTGAGTACTGCCCCAATGCGCCGCCGATCAGCGGGCCAAACGCGAAGCCGAGTCCGAATGCCGCCCCAATGATCGCCATGCCGCCCGCTCGCTTCTCCGGGGGAGTTACATCCGCGATATAGGCCTGCGCGGTCGGGATGCTGGCAGCCGTGAGAATGCCGCAGGCGACCCGCGCCGCGAACAACACGGTGAGGTTGCCCGCCATACCGAAGAAGAAGTAGGAGAGCGCGGAGCCGATCAGGCTGAGCAGTATCAGCGGGCGCCGCCCGTACTTATCCGAAGCCCGTCCCCATATCGGCGAGAAGAGAAACTGCATCAACGAAAAGCTCGCCATCAGCACCCCGCCGATCCAGGGCTTGCCTCCGTAATGCGTGATATAGATCGGGAGCAGCGGCAAAATCATGCCGAAGCCGAGCATGTCGATGAAAAGCGTGACAAAGAGGAGTATGAGAGGTGAACGTTTCATAGGCTGAATATAAGAGCGGTGCGCAATGGCGGCTTCGCGGCGTCACGAGATGCATAGTGAGTAGAATTCAGTGTCAGACAGGCGGCGGTGACCGGACAGGCAAGGGCCCCGGCCCTCTTGGCCCCAGTGTGACTCAATCCGAGAGTATGACACGCGGCAGGAACCCATGTCAACGTGAACTCCGCTCGCCCGGCAAAACTGAATCAGGCTGCCGCTGCTCTTTGAAAGATGCTCTTGACAAAACACCCCTCTCCCCATTATAATAAATTTGCAATCTAGGCCGTCGGGTCTATGTGGGGATATCGTCTAGAGGTTAGGACGAGGGATTTTCAGTCCTTAAGCCGGGGTTCGATTCCCCGTATCCCTACGCAACGTGCCGGACGGCCTGAAGTGCTCGCGCCGAGGTGGTGGAATTTGGTAGACACGTACGCTTGAGGTGCGTATGCTCAAAAGGCTTGCAGGTTCAAGTCCTGTCCTCGGCATCCTCTTCGGAGTGATCGACAACGGTCACTTCGGTTCGGGCGGTTGGCTCAGTGGTAGAGCACCTCGTTCACACCGAGGGGGTCACTGGTTCGAATCCAGTACTGCCCATCTCCTTCTTCCCTCACGCTTCTTCACACGATTGATCAGAACACCTGCAAAGGACGTCAAAAAAACAGGAGTCTTTAACTCCCGTTGGGTTTGACGATTCCCTTTCACGGATAGATTAAAATTGGCATGCCTGCTTTGGCGAAGGCGTAGACCTCATCCATGTCTCTGTTCCGCATTACCACGCAACCTAGAGTGCCACGCTCGAACTTCTCGTCGTCTGCCAGACCGGCATGGATCGCGACGAAGCCGCCCAACGCGGATTCTTGGGGCGGAATGTTGCCCTGTTTGCAGTCCTCTATTATTTGCCTGCATGTCGGCTCGTCGATCAGACCTGTGCTCAAGCCTCGCACCGCATCTGCTATGTCGGGGTAAGAGATGTGCAGGCCCTTGTAGTACCCCTCTCCCACCGCCTCCTCATCCGGCAGAAGGCGCAGCACGAAACTGCGGCCCTCTGGAGTGCGCATATCCCCTTCCTGCTGCTTGTGCCCGCCATTCTTGCCGACAAGCACTGGAACAACGGCAACGAGCGCACCGCAGTCCACGAGGGACAGAGTGCGCTGCGTTTTGTCCACCACGATCATCGCGTACTCACCCACATGCTTCATTCCAACTCCTTGTAGTCGTCGAGGGCTGCTATAAAAACCTTTAGCTGCCCAGTGCAGTGCGCGAAATCAGGGGATCGCGCAAGTGATGGTGACGCGCGCCCCGTCGCCATGATTGGAATACGTGACTCTGCCCTTGAGCTCCAATCGGACGACGTTTTCCACGAACTCCAGACCGAAGTGTGCCGATTTTAAGGTATCGAAGTCCAGCGCGAAGCCTGGGCCATTGTCGGTCACGGTCAGCGTCACAAGATTGTCGTGGCCTGCCAGACTCAACTCCACCTCTTTGCCGCCCTGCTTCACCGAATTGGTGACAAGCTCGTTTATGAGGAGCGCGAGCGACATTCCCTTCCGGACGGGCAGCACCAGATCATCCGCGCGCCAGCGAAAGCCACTGGTTCCGACGAGCCTCTGCCACATCGGCAGCAGCTTCTCAAGCATAGTCTTCGCGGAAATGGTGCCCGTCTTCGACTCATCGTCGTCGGTCTGGGTAAGGAGCTCATGGAGGGAGGCGACCGTCTGGATGCACTGTTGAAGCTGCACAAGTTCTGTCACGGATACCGTTTCCGGGCTGTCCATGATGTGCATATCGAGCAGAGCTGCAATGATCTGCAAATTGTTCTTGGCACGGTGGTCTATTTCACGAACGGAGCGTCGCAGTCTCTGCATTCCCGCGTCAGCCGCTTCCGTCAGCTCCTGATGTTGAAGCCCGGAGAGCAAAAGGGATTGATTGAAGACTTGGAGCTCCTGGCGTGTGAGAATCTGCTCCGTCATATCCGTCACCTGAAGCATTCCGCCAACTGGCAGATCGTCGGCCCCGAGAATCGCCCAGGAGGAGTAGGACCAGTAGATGGGAGAGGAGCCCGAATGCGTATGTCTCTGATCCGCGAGACTGCATGCCTCGCCTGTGGCGAAAGTCCTCTCGATCAGAGCCAGGCAGCCATTTTCCGAGTCCTCGGGCACGGCGAGAGCGAAGCTATTCCCGATTAGATTCTCTTTCGTGGATCCGACGAGACGGCAGAAGGCAGAATTGACATGACGCACTTCGTGTGTTGGCCCTTCAAGCGCGATCAGCGGCAGTGGCGAAGCTTCGGTCAGGCTGTGCCAGACGCGAGCGAGGCTGGCGTTCTCAGCCTCGGAGGCATCCTCAGTCGCTTTCGTCATCTCAGAAATGCCCTCGTTGGGAGCCCTCATTAGCTTTGCCTATTCCTGCGTGTGCGCCTGACGCGAAGACGGCTCTGTCTGCCCTTCGAGAGGGCCTGTTCGGGCGGGGATTCCGGTGACGATGCCCCGATACTGCTGCAGTCGCGAGCCGATGACGACGCCTGCCGGAGTGATCTGATATTCGCAAATGTCCTTGCTGTGATTCCCTCCACGCATTTTGATGATCGTCAGCACTTTGCGAAGCTGGCCTTCGATCTCTACACAGCGAAGCCGAACGATGTCGTGAGTGAGGAAAGAGATAGCGAGCGGGCTGAAGAGCAGGTCTGTGAACGGTTCCGGCAGCTCGACAGTGCTCAGCACGGTTACGCCAAGGCCGATCAGAGCGCCGATCATCCGGTAGAGCGATTCTCGAAAGTCCAGCCGAAATGCGGGCGCGAGCGCCATTTCGAACCCCACGAGTGAATCGATCACAACGCGCTTCGCGCCGAGCCGCTTGACTTCGTTCAGCACCTAATGGAGCGTCTCGTCGACGGAGAGGTCGGGTGGTTGCAGATAGAGAATAGTCAGCATGACCTGTACCTGCGGCGAGATCAAATACAGGCCAAACTTGCCGGCTCGCTCCGCATACCACTCCGGGCGCTCTTCGAAGACAGCCGCGATTACGGGCTCCCCATTGCGGATGCCCTCCGCGATGAACTGCGTGGCAATGGTGGATTTACCCGAACCGGAAGGGCCAGCCACAAGGACGCTGTCGCCTTCCGGTATCCCGCCGTGCATCATGGCATCCAATGCAGAAATGCCTGTGGAGAGCCGCCGCGTCGATGGCGGCTTTGGGCTCGTGGGCGCGAGGCCGAAGGTG
>JANXLO010000330.1 GCA_025355115.1 Chthonomonadaceae bacterium | reverse complement strand
GGTGCAGGTCGATGGCATGGCGAAGTGCGAGCACGGTGTCCTCCTTGCGCTCCGCATAGGAGTACGCCAGACCAAGATAGTAGAAGGCTTCATAGTTGTCCGGAGCGCGCTGCACCGCCTGCTCGAGCAGATCGGTCGCCTCGCGCAGCTTCACAGGGTCGTTGCGCTCCTGCAGAAGAATTTTGCCAAGGTCTGTGCGGTATACGCCGCCTGTGGGCTCGTGCAGCACACATTCATGCAGCCAGTGAACCTCATCCTTGAAGTTGCCGGAAGTATCGGCGCTCAAGGCAAGCTGATAGCGCGCCTCGTTGCTGTCCTGATCATTCTTGGCTGCGATCGTCTTGAGAATATCAAGACGTGCTTGCTCATTGCGATTTTCACCCAGGGCCGCAATGACATTCCACTCAAGATCCTTTGCGCGATCTGGATCGTGTTTTTGCGCCATACGCAGGTAGGTAAGCGTTTTTGCCGGCTGGTGCATCGCTCCGTAAGCGCGAGCGATGTGAATGTAGCTGCTGCGGCAGTACGAGTGCATTTTGTTGAGATAAAAATACTCAGTCAGCGCCTGTTCCGGTCGCCCAACCGCCTCAAAATACAGGCCCCGCCGGTAGTGTCCCTCCTCCTTCTCCCCGGCCTGCATGAGGATATCCCCGGAGCGAAGCATGGGCGCACTCCCCTCCATGCCAAGATTATACGCCCGCTTGTAGCCTTCAGCGGCGGCCAGCTTCATCCCGCGCCGATCAAGCTCTCTTGCAAGCGCGAGTGTCGCAGCGCCGTGATTGTGGTCAGCTGTCAGGGACTTCTGAAGGCAGTCGAAGGCGAGGCTTTCGTCTCCCGGCTGTTTCCTCGCCTGATAGGCGGTGCTCAGAATGTACTGCAGCTCCGCATTTTGCGGAGCTATCTTAACGCCCTCGAGCAGATAGGGTATGGATTCAGCCTGCTTGCCCGTCGCGAGAAGCGCCTTGCCGAGCAGAATGCGGGATGACTGACGCGATGGATCGACCTTCAGGCATGCCTGAATCAGAGTGGTCGCCTTGTCCCACGCGTCCAAATGGCTATACCCAGTCGCCAGCAGCTCCGCGTTCGGCAGACGGTCGCCATCGGCTTTGGGCAGGCCGTCCGCGTCGCGCGGAATGCGGTCGAGCGTCTTCATGGCGGCAGGCCATTCATCTCTGTGTTGCTGCGTCTCGGAGAGAGCCAGATAGGTCTCAAGCTTGGACGGGCGGATCTGGATCATGCGCTCCATGTCCTGCACCGCCGCATCCGAGCGCTGAACGGCGAGGGCCGCTTCGGCGTCACCTGTGCGGACAGCCCACTCGTTGGCCCCCTGCTTCAGAGCCTTTGCGAATTCATCCCGCGCCGAAAGGTAGTACTTGTAATGTAGGTAGGATTGCGCCAACGTGAGATGAAACTCGGCTTTGCTGGGGTTTTGCGCGGTCAGTATCCGCAGCTCCTGCAGCTGCGCGACGTTCGGCAATACGATGGAGGGCTTTAGAGGGGCAGGCTTGTGGAGCAGGGAGAGGGTGCCCCGATTGGCTATGACGGCGATCGCAAGCAGCAGCACGACCAGTTTCCAGGATATACGCAGGGAGCGGCGCTCGGTCGAGACATTGCCGGAGAGAGCGACCGGCTTCTTCTGTACATTTCGAACGCGGTTGAATGAGGTCATAGGAGAGAACCCCTTATTGCGTCACGGCACGGGAAGTGCAAAAAACGCGCAAAAGCCCGGCAGCACAAATTCATGCTGCCGGGCGTGGTGAACCTAGTTGGCGTTGGCGTTGTACTGGCTGGTGTTCCAGTAGGTATTCCAGTCAGCGCCCTGTTTGATCCATGTGGAGGAGAGCTTCACGGACTTAGCATGACCGTCAAGGTAGCCGGTGTTGCACTGCCCTGAGTGCTGCGCCAGGGGAACCGCCGCGTCGCACCAACCAGCCGCGCCGCCGTTGTACTGGGCGGGGCTGCGGAAGATGTAGCCTGCGGGCAAGCGACCCTTGATGGCGGAGGGATTGTCAGGGTCAGCCACGAACTCATCGTAGCCCTTCTGCCATCCGTTGTCCCAAGCTCCGGCGACTTCCTGGAAGTAGATGAAGCTGGCGGGCTTGTTGACAGTCGCCAGTTTGATCGAGTTGCCCCAACCCACGTTGTCGTGGTTCATGCCGTAGCTGCCGCCGGTCGTATCGGGCCATCCGTCGCCCCATCCGTCTTTTGCGCTGGGACAGAGGAGGACCTGCTTGTTCTTGGTGTAGGGCTGGATGAAGATGGTCCAGATCCACTGATCACCCTTGGCGTTGGAACAGCCGTTGCCGTTGCCGCCGCCGGCGACGTCAGAACCATCGAGACAGAGCCAACTTGGCATCAGTCTCTCGTCATAGTCCTGGGTATACATGAGGGAACCTGTCAAAATCTGCTTCATGTTGGAGAGGCAGGAGGTCTGACGGGCTTTCTCGCGGGCTTGCGCGAAAACAGGGAATAGAATAGCCGCGAGTATGGCTATGATTGCGATGACTACGAGCAGTTCGATGAGCGTGAAAGCTCTTCTTTGAATCTGTTTCATTTCAGTCTCCTGCATGCGTGCTTCCCGTCAGAGAACGGAACGCACTAGGTGATTTCTTATCCGCACGACTTATTCTGTTGTCTACCGTCCTCTCTCCCGGTGCGACATATCCGGCTCAGGATGTGCCAAATTTGCGCAGGGGTTCAATTGTGGTGCATGTAGCGTCCGACATGCCTGGGTTTTTCATTTGATGACAGTGCAGTCATCCGAAGAAACCAGGAGCATAATTGATGCTCGAAGATGGCGAAGCTTCAGCCGTAGGCTACTATTCTATTATGTTTGACGCACAATGTCAAGCAGAAAGACCCTCACTCCGGTCGTTCATAAAAAAACTTAATCCTACGGGATTTGACTGCAATGTGCTTTTTTATGTTCAGGGCTGACGTTTGGAAGAGTCTGCTTATGAACTCCATGCGATTAGCTGGTTCGTTCATGCATCAACGCGGTCGGGCGTTCTGGCTGGCCAATGCGACAGCATGATGAC
>JANXLO010000309.1 GCA_025355115.1 Chthonomonadaceae bacterium | reverse complement strand
GAATCAGCAAAGGGGCGCTGAGCACTTCCGGACGTCCAAATCGGTATTTCACTCCTTCAGCGGTAGGGTAGAAGACGTAAAATGAGCTTCCATCGCTGGCGGCACAGGGATCGTTGACGACGTCTGCGGAGAGAGTGGCTGGCGGCGACCAGGCATGATTCCCCAGGTAAGACTGCATGACGAGACGCGCGCTTACAGGCCGAGGCACCTTGGGGTCTAAGGGATCTCGCGCAGCCGTGAGCATATATAGCTTGCCCTCATGCTCCGCCAGCGAGGACTGGTAATCCGTCATCAGCTCGTAGGGGCCGTTGTAGTTGAATGACTGCTTTCCGCTCGGCTGCAGCCTCTCTCCTCCACCGACGCTGTAGCCGAAAGTGATGTTCGCCTTCACCGTTCGGTCAGAGAAAACTCCTGTCCATCCCCAGTCAACGTACGTCGAGTTTTTGTCTGCGGCTTTGATGTGAAGATGGTACGGCGACCCGGCGAGAAACTGGAGCTTTTCCACCGGGAACGGGACTCTTCCCGGCAGATGAGACTCGTTCAGCACAAGACTTGCAAATTCCCCTGTGCTGAAGTGCACCTTACGGCGATCGCCCTCGAAGCCATAGCTATAGCTGTAGTTCATCAGGCTCGTATATGTCGGTGCCCACGTAGCCCATTTCCCTGAATGGGACAGGCCGAGCTGATGGCCGAACTCATGTATCCACGAGCCCATCCCCGTCGAGCCAGCGTCTGCGAGCTGACCCGACTGTCCTCCGCCGCCCAGCCCTCCAATCAGCATCCAGTGATAGAGGCCAATCTTGTCGGGAGGGAGCCTCTCGGCGGCGATCTGCGCCCACCCTTTTCCTTCATTTCCCTTCACCGTCAACGCGGGGCTCTGGGTGATCCAATGCAGCGCAAACCCCTTCGTGCCGTCGATATTGACATAGGGGAGTCGAGCGAAAAACGGCGCGATCTCTTCCGTCATATATTTTTCGACCTGAGCGACGGGTACATTGTCGTAGGGAAGATTCATCACGAGCACATCCTTGTGAAGCGGCGAAGCACCCATGCCAGGCAGGTCAATGCTGGCATAGCCATGCACTTTCCAGCCATCCAGCAGGCCGTCATGGCTGGTCGACCTGTCGAATGGATCGCTGCCAATTTTAATCTCTTCCTCATTGAGCAGACCGTCGCAGTCCCAGTCCGGGTCGCTTTTGAAGTAGGTGATGTAGAGGTCGCAGTCCGCCTCGGTGCTGCCAAAGTAGTCCTGCCCCACGTGCTGAACAACAATGTCCATGCGCTTGTGACCGACGACATCCGCCAACATCACTATGACGGGCTTCGTGAATTTATCCCATCCCGGCACGGGCACAGTTCGCTTGAAGTCCGGCGCAAGAAACACCCGGCCATTCACAAGCACGTCAGCCTTGCCGTCCCCATTTATGTCGCCCAGTGCGAGCGCCTCCTGGCTTTTTGGAGCGCGGATGACAGCGCATTTTACTGCGGCCGCGCCCAGGCGATAAAGAATGACTTCATCCTTCGTGCGGACTGCCAATTCCGCTTTGCCATCTCCATCGACGTCCCCCGCCCCAGCGTCAGCGACGGGAAGTCCGAGATCATATCTCTTGACGAGTTTCCCCGCAGAGTCGAGCACCTGAACCTGCCCACTGGCATCCACTATCAGCACATCATCCATAGCGGATGAAGTGACTCGCCCAGAGAACATCCACACTTTTCCTCTTACACCCTTGACTGTGCACAGGGGCTTAGCAGCCGAAAACTGCCCCTTTCCGTTGCCAAGCGCCATGAGCAAACCACCTTCTTTGCCCAAGATGACCATATCGGATTTGCCGCCTCCAAAATGCCCAAGGCATATCGCCCGGATCACCTGCGGCAGGCCGGATATCAGCCGCTGGCCCCGCAAAGGCTTCATTCCTCGACCGTTCAGCGAGACGTCGATGCTCTTGTCCAATGGAGAGGCATAGAGGAAGTCCGCATAGCCGTCGCCGTTGATGTCGCCAAGAAGTGGGATGCGCGGACTCGCCACCCAGCCACCGGACAGCCATGTGTAGGGCTTGCAAAATCCGATTTCAGCGGGTGTAAAACCGATGAGGGCCGCACATGGCGATGAGATAGCAATCAGCAGGAGCAGGCATGCTAGGCATATTGGTTTCATGCGTCTCTCTTCTCTCCTAGAGTCGGAACGCCGTTCACGTTAAGCATTTCATCGCTCCACAAATCGTTCGTAAGGTGGCTACATTATCTAGCAGAAGTCGAAAATAGGCAGCAAAAGGAGATGGGAACGATCAAGCATGTGATTCGTCAATAGGGGCCCCGATTCGGCATTTACTTTCTCCAGCCGATTCTTCGGTACGCTCCTCTTGACTGGAGATGCTGCACGTCGATTCGGTCGGCCTTGTTAGGCGCGGGTATCATATACTTATATGCTATCCAATCCGCGCCATCCGCCGCTTTGAGCAGGACGATCCCCGCTCCGCCCTGAAGCCCCATCTCCTGCGCAGTTGCCTTGCGCCAGGATCCTCCGACGTATTTAGCAGGAGGATCCCAGGGATTAATTTTCTAGATATACGTGCCGTTGCCGTTTATATTCAGGAAGCCCAGTTTGGCGATGGACTCGTTTTTGCGATAGATGTAGCCATCTCCTGGCGCAGCATCGACCGTTCCGCCGATGACATAGCGCAGCCATGTCCCTGCCGGCCAGGCAAACGGGGTTGGCGGGCCGACGTTGTACTTGGCCGCCCCAACTACATCGGTATCGAAGGTGCCGCCCCCGTTTGAGTCGATGGGTGATACAATCCTTTCGCCAAGCTTGTAGCTGCTCACCCCTTCCTGAGCGCTCGATCGAGCGATTCCAAGAGCAAGGAACATCAAGATTCCGAGCACGATGGGGCGCAGGCAATACTGTTTCATTGCTTCCAAACTCCTTTTTTGTGCAGACATATCGACTTGCCCTCACAGTGGGTCGAAGGCTTCGTCGCCTCGGTGTCCTGGCTGAGATGAAGTCCTCCTGAGATTGAATTTTATTCTACCCTCATCTGCACACCCAGGGAACGCCCTGGCTGTGTCCGGACTCAAGCTCGTGCAGTTCTTTGGAGTTGTAGATGAAGAAGCGAACCCGCTTCCCGTATTGCTCCAGGAAGTGGTCGGAGGTATCAGTCAGGGACTGGAAGACGCCCTCACGGATCGCAATGCTCGGCACGACGATGATGAACTTTCTCCAGCCGTAACGCCGATTCAGCTCGAAGATGCTCTTGATGTAGCAGTAGGTCTTGCCAGTGCCTGTCTCCATTTCGATGTCGAAGTTGAGCGGCGAGACCTTGGTCTTGACCAGCGTCTCCGAGATGGGCAGGTTCTGATGCCGCTGGACGTTCTGGAGGTTCTCCAGCAGGCTGCGCTCAGACAGCTTCACCTCGGCGTTCTTGAAGCCATCGGCAAACAGGTCCTCGGTGCCGCGCTTG
>JANXLO010000292.1 GCA_025355115.1 Chthonomonadaceae bacterium | reverse complement strand
TCAAGGCCAGGAGTCCTGCAATCAGCCCTGTATCGCTCAGATGCAGTTTCGGAGATTTCACCAGCCGCAACCCCAGATTCGCGTGCCAGGCGGGCAACGGGCAGAGGAGGAAGATCGTCTCCAGCAGGGTCAGATAGCGGTGCAGCGTCGTGCCGGGAATGCCGATACTGCGCCCGATGTCCGCGACATTCAGCTGAGCGGCGGTTCGGGTTCCCAGTAGCGCCAGCAGTCGGGGCAGATCGGTCAGCCCCTCGATATTTGTGATGTCACGGACGTCGCGCTGCAGGATCGCGGTCAAGTAGCTGCCGAACCAGGCGCGGCGGCGAGCCTCGTTCGTCCGTGCCAACGGCTCGGGATAACCGCCTGCCAGAAGACGTCCGATCAGTTCAAGCCGGTCGCAGGCGGGCAGGTCGTGGGTCGGGAACTCCGGGGCGAACAGTCTGTCCACTACGTTCCTGCTCGCCCCCGCAATCTCGGACTGCGACAAAGGCCAGAGCGTCAGCACCTCCATACGCCCGGCTAGGCTCTCCGAGAGACGGGGCAAGGTCAGGATATTGTAAGATCCTGTCAGCAGAAATCGGCCCGGTGCATGCTCCCGATCCACCAACGCTTTGATGGCGGGGAAGAGCGCGGGGGCCTTTTGCACTTCGTCGATGGCAATCGGCCCCAAAAATCCCGCCAGAAACCCCGCAGGATCATTTCGCGCGGCGGTCAGAGCCGTCGCGTCGTCCAATGTGACGGACTGACCCGCAAAGGCCCCGCCCAGCACCGACCGCACCAGAGTTGTCTTGCCCACCTGCCTCGCTCCCACGATCAGCACGACCGGGGTATCGGCGAGTGAATCCAGCAGAGGAGTAGTCAAATGGCGTCTGTACATGGTGTAAATTCTACCACACAGTGGTCAGATTCACACCGTATACAGAATATTCTTCGTCCGCAACAGCAAGGAAATTCAAGTGACAGTGGCGTTCATAGCCCGCTGACGACGCTATGAAGCACGGGAAGGCGTGGAAGCGGAGGTCTTGACGGTGGGATTCGCGGTGAGGCCGTTCGATCTGTCCGTGCCACGAAGTTGGAGGGCCTTCTCGAGGATGGAGATCATCTCCTCCACCTGCGCCAGAATTTTGGGGCCCGTGAGAGGGATGATGACTCCGTCCGGAGTGAAGCGGTAGTTCTTGAAGGCGGCGGTGAGGATCTGGACGGCCTGCGGGGTGAGGCGGACGCCGGGCGCGAACCGAATCTGAATGCTCGCGGCCTCGCCTCGGACGGCGGCGATTCCTATTTCCTGACAGCGAAGGCGAAGGCGAAGGATGGCGAGGGCGTCCCACACCGGGCGGGGCGGATCGCCGAAGCGGTCTTCCAACTCGGACTGGAGATTTTCGATGTCGGGCACGGAGCGAACCGCGCTCATCCGCTTGTAGAAGTAGATCCGCTCGGCCTCGCCCGGAATGTACTCGTTGGGGATGTGGGCGGTGACGGAGATGTCCATCGCCGGAAGGATGTCCTCGGTGATGTCCTCGCCCTTCAGCTCCTGCACGGCCTGCGCGAGCAGCTGGGCGTAGAGATCGAAGCCGACGCTGACCATGGCTCCATGCTGCTCGGCTCCGAGCAGATTCCCCGCGCCGCGTATCTCAAGGTCGCGCATGGCGACCTTGTAGCCGCTGCCGAGCGCGGAGAACTCCTTCATGGCGGCTAGACGCTGCTCGGCGACCTCCGTGAGCAGCTTGTCGCGGCGGTAGAAGAGGTAGGCGTAGGCCTGACGGCTGGAGCGGCCGACTCGCCCACGCAGTTGATAGAGCTGCGACAGGCCAAGGTGGTCGGCGTTGTCGAGCAGAATGGTGTTGGCGTTGGAGACGTCCAGGCCGTTCTCGATAATGGTAGTGCAGAGCAGAATGTCGGCCTCATGGTGGTAGAAGGCGACCATCACCTTCTCCAGCTCGTCCTCCGACATCTGGCCGTGCCCCACCAGAATGCGGGCGTCCGGAACCAGGCGCTGAAGGTGGACGGCCACGTGGTGGATGCTCTCGACGCGGTTATGGACATAGTATATCTGGCCGTCCCGCTCTATCTCGCGCAGCACCGCGTCCCGCAGCAGCTCGTCGTCGTACTCGCGGACGTAGGTCAACACGGGGATGCGGCCCTCCGGCGGATCCTCGATGAGGCTCATGTCGCGGAGGCCGGAGAGGGCCATGCTCAGCGTTCGCGGAATGGGCGTGGCCGAGAGCGTCAGCACATCGACCTGCGTCTTCAACTGCTTCAGCCGCTCCTTGTGCGACACGCCGAACCGCTGCTCCTCATCGACGACGACGAGGCCGAGGCTCTTGAAGACGATGTCCTTGCTAAGCAGTCGATGCGTGGCGATCACGATATCGACCGTGCCCTCCTTCAAGCCCTGGACGGTCTTGGCCTGCTCCTGCTTCGTGCGGAACCGGCTGAGCAGGTCTATGGTGAGCGGATAGGCGGCGAAGCGCTCTCGAAAGGTGGTCAGATGCTGCGCGGCGAGAACGGTCGTCGGGCAGAGGACGGCGACCTGCTTGCCGCCGGTGACGACTTTGAAGGCGGCGCGGAGGGCGACCTCCGTCTTGCCGAACCCGACGTCACCGCAAATGAGGCGATCCATCGGCTGCTCACGCTCGAGGTCGGCCTTGACGTCCTGAATGGCGCGGAGTTGGTCGCGTGTCTCCTCATACGGGAACGACTCCTCCATCTCGATCTGCCAGGGCCCATCCTCCCCGAAGTTCGGTCGGGTGGCGGCGTGGCGGGCGGCGTAGAGTCGGATGAGCTCTCCGGCCATTTCGCGGGCCTGCTCCCGAACTTTGCGGGTGGTGCGTTGCCAGTCGTTGCCGCCGAGCTTGTTGATCTGCGGCGGGTTGCCGTCTGCGCCCTGATAGCGCTGAATTCGGTCTATCTGATCGGCGGGGACATAGAGGCGGTCGCCTCCCTGATACTGCACGAGAAGGTAGTCGCGCTGGCTGCCCTCCACCGTTCGCTTCACGAGGCCGCGATACTGCCCGATGCCGTGGTGCATGTGGACGACGTAGTCGCTGTCACGCAGGTCGAGGACGGAGGAGATGGCGACGCCGCCCGCGACTTTGCGGCGTGGGGCCACCGTGCGAGCGGCGCCGAACAGCTCCGCGTCGGTAAGGACGTAGAGGCGCAGGTCGGCCAAAGTGAATCCGGCCCGCAGGCGGCCCTCCTGCACATGAAGCCCCGCTCTGCCTCCAATGCCGCTGCCGAGCGGCTGAACCGGCAGATGCAGTTCGGCGCAGATTTCGCGCACTCGAGCCGGCTGATCGCTGACGAAGACGACGCGACAGTCGTTGGCGAGCCACGTTCCAACCTCATCCGCCAGCGCGCCCATGCGGCCGCGATAGTTTTCGCAGGGCGTGGAGTTGATGTGCACGGACTGAACCGTCTCGAATCCCTCCACTCTCCTGCCCAGCAGGGAGAGTATCAGGCAGGGTTGCGCGGCGATCCGTGCCATTCCGGTCTTATAGGCCAGCGCATGAGGGAAGAGATCCAGCCTCTCCCCGCGCTCCCACTGTCGCTCGCGGGCTGTCTGAATCTCGCCCGTCAAGCGGTCCCAATGCTCATGGATCAGATGGGGCTCGTCCAGCACCAGGACGGCGTTTTGGGGCAGATAGTCCAGGGCGCACACAGTCTCAGGGACGAGGTAGGGGAGATACTGTTCGAGGCCGGAGAAGTAGGCCTGCTGCTCGAGCGAGGCCAGCGCTTTCTCAGTCCGGTCGCTCAGGCGCTCGATGGATTCGCGACCCGCTGGCCCGCCCTTCTTTATCAGCTCGCCCTGACGCTTGGTGAAGGCGGCGCGGATCGTATCCAGCGCGGGAATCACGCGCTCCTCGGAGAGGCGAATTTCGCGCACCGGCGTCAGCTCAACTACTGCATTACGGCCTGTGCTGCGCTGCGTGGCGACGTCGAATGGTCGGATGGTTTCTATGTCGTCGCCGAACAGTTCAATTCGGACAGGCGCATCCGCCGTGCTGGAGAAGACGTCGAGGATGCCTCCTCGCCTGGAGAACTCTCCGGGTCGCGTGACGGTGTTGGCGGCCTCGTAGCCCATCTCGACCAGCCGGGCCACCACAGCGTCGAACTCGACAGTCTGCTCCGCCTCCAGAGTGAAGACGGCGGGAACCAGATCGTCGGGAGGCGACGTGCGCTGAAGCACCGCCTCCAGGGTGCCTATCACGATGCACGGCTCCTGCTGCGCCAGCGTCAGCAGCGCCCCCACGCGCTCCCCAATGACTCGAAAATCCGTGATGTCGCCCTCAAGGAACAGGCTCTGCGAAGAGGGGAGCGTGCATACCTTCCGCTCCGGAACTCCGTAGCGCACGACATCGTCCCACAATCTCTGCGCCTGCTCCTGAGTATGCGTGATGACGAGCAGAGGTTTGTCCAGACGTGCAAAAACCCGCGCCAGGGCAAAGCCCTTCGCGGAAGCGGTCATCCCTCCAATTTCGACTGCGCCAGCACCGCTTTTCAGCGTCTCGATCATCTCCCGAAAGCCGGGAAGCGGGTCGAGCAGGCGCGGCAGATCGGTCAACGCCATAAAAGCAGATCGCCTTGCAAATTTTTCTACCGCGTCCCCGTGAACGCCCCTCTCATTCTACCGCAAAATAGAAGCAATCCGTAACAGCGCGGACAGCCCTGCTCAAGCAGCGATCATGTAGGATCTAGCTGTTGATGATATCAACACTATGCATGCCGTGTGCTTCACAAAACCGACTTATCCCTTGCACAACGTGATTCTGATGAAATTCATATGCCATCATCTTCGCTGACTGCTATCCTGGCGAAATAAAAATTCGAATGACCGGCAGAGTAACAGGGGTGGGTTTTGTACCCAACAGCTTTCAAGATCATTTTAGCATACAGGCGATTGAAGCGCTTGTTCCGCTGAAACAGTGCCACTTGCTCATGCCCACTCATCGGCAATTTTTTCGTGTCCCCGGTAGTGCTGTGACATAGACTTTACGGAGCAAGGACGACGTGGCGAATGCGGCGGCGGTTCCAGGTGTAGGTGATGTGGATTAGGCCGTCGGCGGCTTGGATGACGGCGGGGTAGGAGTACTCACCGGGCTCGTCCTCCAGTGTCAAGACGGGCATCCAGTGGGTGCCGTTGCTGGAGAGAGCGACATTCAGCGGGGTGCGCTGGTCTGCGGAATGGTTGTAGACGAGCAGAAACCGCCCATCGGCGAGCGTGACAGCGTCGGTGCCGGAATTGGGATTGGGCACATCGAGGAGGAACAGGCGCGACCATGTGAAGCCGTCGTCTGTGGAATCGGAGGAGAAGAGACGGCCTTGCTGAGTCCGCCCAATGGCCTGTAGGCGACCGTCGGGATGTAGAAGAAGGCTGGGCTGAATCGCGCCGATGGATCCGCCCTCAAGCGCGGACGTGCGTACCCATATTCGGCCCCAATCAGTAGAGCGCTCGAAATGGACGCGCCAGCCGCCCTTCTCGTCGCTGCTGGGGCAGAGGATATCGCCGTTTTCGAGCTCCAGCGGCTTGTTCTTGATGGGGCCGAGAATACCTGCGGGCAGGCGCTCAGGACGCGACCATATCGCGCCGCCATCCTCCGAGCGCGCAAGCATGCTCCACCAGTCCACCGGGGTTGGGCCGACCTTGTAGAACAGCAGCAGGGGGCCAGTCGTCGGCTGAAACAGCACAGGATTCCAGGTAGGATAACGGAGCGTTGGGGAGACAGCGCCGTCGCAGACCTCCACGGGTGTGCTCCATCCTGCTCCCGCAGTACGGTGCGACATCCAGATCCCCACATCAGGATGCTTCTCGGCCGTTCCGCCAAACCATGCCGCCGCGATCCCGCCGTCCGTCTCGACAATGGTAGAGGCGTGACACGAGGGATAGGGCGCCTCCTCGTAGATAAACTGACTCTCCAGCAGTCGCAGACTCATTTCAGGCGTCGCCTCCTCGGACTATCCGGCAAGTTGATCGGGGTTCAGTGCATGAAGTTCGGGAGGGACGAACAGGCCATCCTTGCGGATCAGCACGTCGTCGAAATTGATCTCTCCGCCGCCGTAGTCCGAACGCTGGATGCACACCATATCCCAATGAACCTGCGACCGGTTGCCGTTGTCGGCCTCCTCATACGCCTGCCCGGGCGTCAGATGAAAGCTCCCCGCGATCTTCTCATCGAAGAGAATATCCTTCATCGGCTTCAGGATGAAGGGATTGAAGGCGAGTGACCACTCCCCTATGTAGCGCGCGCCCTCGTCCGCGTCGAGTACGGCGTTGAGCCGCGCAGTGTCTCCACCGGAAGTCGCTTCGACGATCTTGCCCTCCTTGAAGACTAGCCGTATATCGTTGAAGACTGTGCCGCGATAGAGCGTTTCACAGTTGAACTGAATGACGCCGTTGACGGAATCACGGATGGGGCAGGTGAAGATTTCACCGTCTGGAACGTTGGCTTCCCCCGCGCAGGGGACGGTCGCGATCCCCTTTTTGCTGAACGTCAGGTCGGTCCCCGGGCCGGTGATATGCACGCGATCTGTCCGGTCCATCAGCTCGTGCAGCGGCTTCATCGCGGCTGCCATTCGCCCATAGTCGACACCCGAGCACACCTGAAAATAGAAATCCTCGAACGCCTCCGTGCTGAGGCCTGCCGCCTGCGCCATGCTCGGAGAAGGCCAGCGCAGCACCACCCACTTTGTCGCCTTGACTCGCACTTCGGAGTGGACGACATGCCACCAGTGCTGCTCGTAGAGGCTCATTTTCTCGGTCGGCACATCGCTCATCTCGGAGATGTTGTGTGAGCCACGGACGCCGATATAGCATTGAACGGCCTCCATGCGAGCCCGCTCGATGCCACCGATTGTCCGCATCTGCGCCTCGGTCGCGGCATTGTAGAGCGCCCGCAGGACAGGCTGCTGGTAGGTGCTGACCAGTGGCAGCCCGCCGGCTTCCGCGACGGCGCGAATCAGCTCCGCCGTGAAGTCCGACGGGATGTCGAAGGCCTCGATGAGAACCTTCTCCCCGGCATTCAGCCGAATTGAGTGACTAACGAGCAGCTGAGCGAGCTGAGCATAACGGGGATCTTTCATGAAATTGCGGCTCCCTTAGGAATTACGGAAGAGGTGAATTGCCGTCCGTTAGCGGCGAGAGTGGACGGACGAGATGGGCTACGATTCGTCCTCTAACTCGCTGATTCCTTTGCTGGCCTGATTTTGGGATATACTATAGATGGGTGCAAAACCACTGGAGAACAGACGATGCGAAGGAAGCCGATACCGAAATCCAAAGTATGTCCGAAATGCAAGCATATGATGCTGCGCTTTGCCGACCGATGCGTCGAGTGCGGATGGCGCCCCTGGCTGCACGAAGAGAACACCCGCTATCTGCTGTTCGCCGGGCTGGTTACGGTCTGCCTCATGTTCTATCTGGTCTTCGAGATGAAAAAATAGGGCAGGAGAAACAGTGCCGGGCGGGGAAGTCAACGGGCAGTGCCTTTGGCCCCGCCGCCATGCCCGAAAGGAGATTTAATTTTGGCGACGATCGTGTGTGCGAGATGCGGCAAAAGCGCCGAGGCCCTGGATAATCCCCCGATGGGCGGGCAGCTGGGCGCAACCATTCAGGAGCGTGTCTGCGCGAACTGCTACGCGGAGTGGCTCTCGCAGCAGAACCTGCTCATCAACCACTATGCCCTCAATATGTCCGACTCAGACGACCGTAAAAAGCTTATCGAAGTCATGAAGGAGTATCTGGGCCTGGTGAAGGTATGACGGGCATCCAGGAGGCAACTCTATGACTCAGGCGATAGAGAACTCGGAAGCGGAAGATCGACTGCGCGATCGTTTTCGCGGAGTGCTGCTGGGACTTGCGACTGGGGATGCCCTCGGAGGCCCGCTCGAGTTTCAGCCTGCCCGCACTCCGGGAAACTATCTTACTGAGATGGTTGGAGGAGGCTGGCAGAAGCTCGCTCCGGGGGAGTGGACGGACGACACGCAGATGGCGCTCTGCGTCGTGGAGAGCCTGCTGACCAAGCGAGTCTTCGACCCGGACGACATCGCTCGGCGATTCGTGGTATGGATGAAGAGCAATCCCAAAGACATCGGGCTGCACACCCGGCGCGTACTGGATGCCATCAGTCACGGAGATCCCTGGGCCGATGCGAGCCGGGAAGCTCAGGCCCTCGATCCTGACAATGCTCCCAATGGCTCGCTCATGCGCTGCGCGCCGCTGGCTCTATTTTTCTGCCGTCATCCGGAGTACGCCGCTTCCCTCTCGCCCGTCCTCTCGCGAATTACCCATGCGCACATCGACTGCGAGTGGGCCTGTGTTTTCCTCAACGTCGCCATTGTCCGCCTGCTGAACGGGATGCGCCGCACCGAGTCCATCGAGCGCGCGTACGAAGCCTGCGATGGAGCTTCTCAGAGCCTGAAGGATCGCATCGGCTCCGCCATGCAGACCCGCTGTGAAGTCTCGCCGACCGGCTATGTGCTGGACACCCTGGAGGTTGCCGTCTGGTCGTTCCTACATACAACGAGCTTCGAGGACGCCGTTCTGGAAGCGGTCAACCGGGGAGCGGATGCCGACACGGTAGGCGCTGTAGTCGGGGCGTTGGCGGGAGCGCGCTACGGAATGTCGAACATCCCGACTCGCTGGCTGATGGCACTCAAGGAGAGCAGTTTCCTGATCAGCTACTCGGACAACCTCTACGATCTGGCGCTGGCCTGAACTGATCCGGGCAAGAGAAACGGCCCGACGGATTTCAACCCGCCGGCCTTCTCAGGAGGAGCTTTGCGGTGAGAGGCGTACTCTCAATATGCGCCTGCCGCTCATCTCGACGACCTCCACATCCCAGTTGCCCAGCGCGGCTTTGTACCCCAGGCGAGGGTGACCGGTGTGGGTGGAAAGGACATATCCGCCGATAGTCTCCACCCCCTCCGCTTCCGCGCCCACGCCGTACTCGCGAACGAGCCGCGCCAACGTAATCTTGCTGTCCACAATGTAGCTTCCGTCCGGCTGGAGCTGAATCTCCGAGGGTGCAGGGACGAACTCCTGCTGAATCTCCCCGACCAGCTCCTCCAGCACATCCTCCAGCGTGACGACCCCCGCAGTGACCCCGTACTCGTCCTGAACGATCGCCATCTCCATGCGCTGCAACCTAAAATCCGCCAGCATTGCGTCGAGGGCTTTCGTCTCCGGTACATAGAGGACTGGCTGGCAGATCGCCTCCAGAGCCTGCGCGGCGGCTGATTTAGTGTCTGCAGCTCCGCAGGCGAGCGGCAACAGGTCGCGGACATGGATGCGCCCGACGGCGTTTTCCAGGTCATTCCGACAGACCGGGTACCGAGCAAACCTGGTCTGCTGCACCACCTCCAGATTCCGCTCCAAAGACCATTCCAGGCAGAGAAAGGCCACGTCCGGCCGGGGCGTCATGACATCCCGCACTTTGCCATGCCCGAAGTGGAAGGCGCGATCCGCGATATCGCCCGCGCTCTCGGCGATGGCTCCTCCCTCCTCCGACTGCGTCAGGGCTAGCCTCAACTCCTGCTCCGAGAGCGTCGATTCCCCTTCGCTCGCAGGATGAATCCCCAGCCTCCCAAGCACCACTCGCGCCGTGGTATTCAGGAACCAGATGAGAGGATAGAAGAGCCGGTAGAACAGCTCGAGCGGCAGTGCGACGAACATCGCCAGCCTGTCGGGCTTCTGAATGGCGAGCCATTTCGGTGCAAGTTCGCCGAAGACGATGTGGAAGTAGGTGATGAAGGTAAACGCGCAGACTACGCCCAGCGCGTGCGAGATAGTCTTGGACATGATGGGGCCCAGATGCTCGAACAGAGGATGGATCGCGTCCGCGATGGCAGGCTCGCCGACCCAGCCCAGAGCCAGGCTGGCCAGCGTCACCCCGAGTTGCGTGGCGGAGAGATAGGAGTCGAGGTTGCGATGAATGCGCCGCACGATGTGCGCGGGGCGGGAGCCGTTCCGTGCCAGTTCCTCGATGCGTGTGCCCCGCACTTTGATGATCGCAAACTCGGCGCCCACGAAAAAGCCGTTCAAGCCAACCAGCACCAGAGCGATCAGGATTCCCGTGACTGTGGACATAAGAGGGAAGGCTCTCTCCTTTCGTCGTTCCGCGAGACAGTGCCTCTATATACGACGCGGACATGCGGAACTCTTGCCTGCAAAAAAAAACGAGGGGAAATTAGGAGCTTAGTCCGCCGCTACGGGGGCTCCGTCACCGGTATACGATTTGGCCGTTCCCGGTTCGTGATGAGCGGAAAGAGGATGAAAATGAAAATGCAGATCAGCAGAGTGACCAGGAAAAGTCGGGAGTTCTGGTGCCAGAGCCACGGTGCTCTGCCGCAGAAGGGACAGTGCCGAGCGTCGGAGGGGACGATGCTTCGGCACTTGCGGCATGTTTTCTGATGCGCTGAAAGGTTGGCTCGGGGTCCGGATCGCGAAGCCGGCTTTTTGCGCGAGACCGTTCGAGGCATGATTGCTGCTCCTTTAGTCTTCCGTGGACATTTTACGCCAGTGGCACCGGAAGAATGAACGATAAACGAGCAAAGTTGAGTGTGCGCTGGGTTCGAGTATACCCCGTCTGTCCGGGAAATTCCGGCCTGTCGGCTTGAAGGGGAGGCAATTCTTTTCCTGCACAGAGGAGGGACGGGCCATGCTGTTGAACCTTCCGCTATCTGCTTTCTGTGCCAAACCTCCACCCGTGCAAAGGAGCCCGACCGATGTCCATGACCGCAGGCGAACTCGTCGCCGATCGTTACCGCCAGATCCACCTTGATTTTCACACCAGCCCGCACATACCCGATGTCGGAGCAGAGTTCGATCCGGACGTCTTCGGGGAG
>JANXLO010000276.1 GCA_025355115.1 Chthonomonadaceae bacterium | reverse complement strand
ATGGTGGACTCGGCCTGTCGGCAGGTCGTAGGAAAAGACCGGCGCGCTCGGCGTCGTCGTGAGCCGGAAATCCAGGCAGGTCTGATCCCCATCGGTTATCGGCATCAAGCGAACTTCGTTATGGCTGTCCATCGACGGGCCAGGATAGCTATATCGGGTGGTATGGTAGAGACGCAGGCGCAAGATCACACTACTTCCTGAGTTCGCGGGACGATAAAGCGGTCAGTACGACAGGTAAGTCCCGGTGATGGCTTTGCCGACTTCCGCGCAGCTGTCCTGCACGCTTTCCAGGAACTGGTGGAGGCCGTTGCGAATGATCTCGTCGGATCGAATATAGGTCAGATCGGCGCGAAGCCTTCCGAGGAGCCGCTCCGGCTCTGTCTTTGGCTCGTCCCGCTGATTTCCGCTGATCCGTCTCTGGCAGCCCTCCACTCGGGCGATGCAGTGCCGCACCGAAGCCGGAAACGTGGGGTTCAGCACCAGAAAGTCGACGATGCTCGAGGGGCGTATGCCGTCGCGATGCGTCTTGCGAAACATCTCGAACGCGCTCACCGACTTCAGGACGGCGATCCACCCGTGCATATCGAGTGGGCCGCCGACGCCGTAGGGATTGGGCGGGCGCGCTTGCGGGGCTGCCGCCTCCGCCTCGCCTGCCACAACTCCCGGGGCGTCCGAGATATAGGCGGGCAGGAGATCGTGATACTTGACATCCAGGAGACGAGCGGTCTGACTGGCTCTCTCCAGAAAGCGGCCAGTATCCAGCCAGTCTCGAGGCTCGCTCATCAGCATGGTGCGATTTAGGATGCCCTGGAACAGATGCGAAGCATTTTTTACGGCCTGGAAAAACTCATGAGGCGGGCCGGCCAGGACACGGTCGGCGTCCCATTCCAGAAGTTCGAGGTAGAAGACGTTCAGGCTCTCCCACATCTCCGAGGCGATCTGTTCGCGTATGGAGCGGGCGTTCTCCCGTGCCCCCGTCCATGTCCGCAGAATGGAGCCGGGATTCTCGGTGTCGAAGACGAAAAACTGAATCACATCCCGGTCATTTTCGCTGACGTATCGGGCCTGATAGTCGCGTGCGCTGCCGGAGATCGCCAGCAGTGAGGCCCAGCGCATCGGCGTGAACGCCGCGTCAGGCTCCAGACCAGCGACGGGGTATGCGGTCTCAAGCTCGGCGTGATAGTGGACATCGACCATTCGAGCTGCTGCCTCCGCGCGCTCGACATATCGCCCTATCCAGTAGCAGGAGTCGGCGTCTCGACTGAGCATCACTCCTCCCCTTCCTGCCCCACGGGCGGCGATCCCAGGGTCTGCGTCATTCCCCCTAGCGACTGCGACATGCCTGTCGAGCTGATCGACTGGCTCATGCCGCTCCGGTGCTGGCTCATCCCACCGCGGTCGTGCGCGAGTACCCAGGTGTCCTTGCTGCCCCCGCCTTGCGAGGAGTTCACGACGTAGGAGCCGCGTTTCAGCGCCACGCGGGTCAGCGCTCCCGGTATGATCGTGATCTCCTTCTGCCCGTAGAGGATGTACGGGCGCAGGTCGACGTGGCGGCCCTCTACGGCGCAGTCATCGACAAATGCGGGAGCCTGCGACAGCGAAATAAGTGGTTGTGCGACGTAGTTCCGTGGATTTGCTTTGATCTTCAAAGCGAAACCTTCACGCTCTGCCGCGCTGGACTGCGGTCCCATCAGCATCCCATACCCGCCCGATTCGTTGGCCGCCTTCACGACCAGTTTGTCGAGATTGGCGAGGATATAGCTGCACTCTTTTGGATCGGAAGCGAGGAAGGTCTCGACGTTGTCCAGGATCGGCTTTTCGCCCAAGTAGTACTTGATGATGTGGGGCACGTAGGCATAGACCGCTTTGTCGTCCGCGACTCCTGTGCCAATGGAGTTGGCGATGGCGACGTTGCTGCTGCGATAGGCGTTGACCAGGCCCGCGACGCCAAGAGCGGAGTCGCTCCGGAACGTCAGCGGGTCGAGGAAGTCGTCGTCCACGCGGCGATAGATGACGTCCACGCGCTCCGGCCCCTTGGTCGTTTTCATGTAGACTATGTTATTGTTGACGAACATGTCTCGGCCCTGAACGAGCTCGATGCCGAGCTGCTGTGCAAGAAAGGCATGCTCGAAATAGGCGCTGTTATAGACTCCGGGGGTAAGCAGCACGACGTTCGGCGATTCGGCACGGCCTTCAGGAGCCAGTTCACGCAGATTATGGAGGAGTTGAGTAGTGTAGTGATCGACGGGGCGAACAGGCATGTCGCGGAAAAGCTGGGGCAGAACCCGCGTCAGTATGATCCGATTTTCCAGAACATAGGAGACGCCTGACGGAGTGCGTAGATTGTCTTCGAGAACCTGGTATTTTCCGTATTGGTCGCGGATAAGATCGCTGCCGCAGATATGCACGTAGATTCCGCCAGGCGGATCTGCGCCTATGAACTCGCGCCGGAAGTGGGCGGCGTTCATTATCAGATCGCGAGGAACAACCCGGTCGTTCAATATCTTCTGGTCGTGATAGACGTCGTGTATGAACAGGTTGAGGGCCGTGAGGCGCTGCTTGAGGCCCCGCTCGATCAGATCCCACTCGTCGGCGGGTACGATACGCGGGATCAGGTCGAAGGGGAACGGCTTCTCGACTCCCTCATCGCTGCCGTAGACGGCGAAAGTGATGCCCTGATGGATGAGAGTCAACTCGGCAAGCTGGCAACGGCGGCGGAAATCCTCAAGCGACAGGGCCTTCAGACGCTGAAACAGCTTCAGGTAGTGAGGGCGGGGCTGGCCGTCCGGCTGAAACATCTCGTCATAGAAGCCGTTGGATTGATAGTTGTCGAAAAGTGACATCGAAAGAGATGGACCTCCTGCGGGTTGCGGCTCCGCCCTGGAGCCGAGCAGACTGATTTCCGAGGGGCTCCATCGCCTGATCCGGGCGCGAAGGGCGTCGACGCTTCGCAAAGAGGGGAGACATATGCAAATCAACCGCGGCTTGAGAAAGTAAAGCAGGGATTACGGCTACCTATCGCCTATTATAACCGGACTCGCCGAAAAAAGCAAAGTCAGCGAGATCGG
>JANXLO010000273.1 GCA_025355115.1 Chthonomonadaceae bacterium | reverse complement strand
CTACATTATCGTCACGGATGTACCGTTCGGCCGTGGAAATATCGGGAACCTCGAGTTGGCGATGGGTGCGCAGGCTTCCGGCAGCAAAATCGTTTTGCTGGGCGATGAAAAATATTCCGAGCGAGACTTCTACGGGGGAGTAGCCTCGGAGATTTTCATCCGTCTTATTGCTAACAAGGCTGTTCTATTGCCGCGTATAGAGGAGTGGCAACCGTTACAAAACGTGATGGCAGCTTCTGCAAACGGGCGACAGCCCCTTAAATGAACCAGCGCGAACGGAAATCCTCTGCCAGCGCACCTCAAAAGGAGACACTCCATGCTTTTGTCATCGTTGCGAGAGCGCCCGAATACGGGACGCAATTTTGCCCTCGCCCTCACCTCTCTCTTCGCTCTTGGCGCGCTCCTTACCGGCGGCTCGCCCGCCAATGCTGCACAGGCGGATGAGAAAAAAGACGATACCACCTACACCGTCAAGAGAGTCTATAAAGCCGGTGAGAGCGACCGCTATAAATTTTCCACTAAGGTCAACATGAACAATCCCGCCGCTGGCGGGCTCGTAGAAATCCTCACTGCCATGGTCGTCAAAGAGACCACCAAAGAGGCGAAGGACGACGGCTCCGTGGTCTCAGTCTCCGAGTTCGAGACCGCCGGAGTGAATTTCAATGGCATGGACATCGACATAACGACCATGATGCCGAAGGTGACGACAAGCCGAGATAAAAACGGCAAACTCGACGTGAAGTCCGAGGGAGGCAATGAGCAGGTGACCTCCCAGATGGGCGAGCTGACGAAGCAGATAAACAGCATGTCTGCCCTTTTGTTCCCCACCAAGCCGGTCAAAGCTGGGGACAGCTGGGATCTGGATAGCCTGACGGCCACGAAAGTCCCTGGAACGAAAGTCAAGGGCAAAGTCACCTTCATCTCCGCTGACACCGTCAAGGGCGTGAAGATCTTGAAGTTCAAGACGGTCTCCGACACCACGGGAGACAAGGACACCAAGATGCACTCTGAGGCCGTCACTCTGATCAACTTCGAAACCGGCAAACCGGTCAGCATGACGAGCAAGACTGACGGCGACGCGGCTGGCGGTAAGATCAGCGTCGAGATGACAATGAAGATGCTCGGCCCCAATGAAAAGGGCGATGAGAAGGAAGAAATCAAGACGGATGTGAAGGCAGTCAAGAAGCCGTAGCCTTCAACAATCTCCATGTCGTCCAGCCTCGCTTTCCTGAGGGAGAGCGGGGCTGGACTGTTTGACGCACCCGTCATTTGCTTTTGTTTGTGTTTGCTGTTGATTTCCTTCGTTTCAGATGCTATGATAGAGAGTAAGTTCAATTCCTCGCTCCGCGCCGATGCCGAAAAGGAGAGAAGCCGTGCCCAAATCCCTCATGATCCGCCCTCAGGACGTCCGCAGAAGCGGCAAAATCAAGTTCAACCCCATTCCAATCAATCAGTATAGCCGATCGCTTAAGCAGGAGCGCGAGCATTTTACCGACGCCGACCTGCTCCGCATTCAGCACGATATGGCGACCATCCGTACATTCGAGACGATGCTGAACGACGTCAAGATCAAGGGCAGCTACCAGGGGGTCGAGTACAATCATCGTGGCCCGGCTCACCTCTCCATCGGTCAGGAAGCGTCCGCTGTGGGACAGGCCTATCTGCTCGACCGCGATGATCATATTTTCGGCAGCCACCGCAGCCACGGCGAAATTCTCGCAAAGAGCCTCTCCGCGATCTCTAAGCTTGACGATTCGACGCTTACTGAAATAATGACGAGCTACATGGACGGGGCGATCTTGCGAGCGCTCGACAAGCCCGTTCCTGGCGGAGAGAAGTTCCAGCCGGGCAGCGTGAAGGAGCAGGCCCTGGAGTTTCTGCTCTATGGTGCTCTGGCGGAGATTTTCGGGCGCGAGGCGGGATTCAACAGAGGCATGGGCGGCTCCATGCATGCCTTCTTCATTCCCTTCGGTGTCTACCCGAACAATGCACTGGTCGGCGGGTCTGCAGACATTTCAGTCGGCGCGGCCCTCTACAAAAAAGTCAATCGCAAACCGGGCATCGTGATCTGCAACATAGGCGATGCGGCGGCAAATTGCGGGCCGACCTGGGAGGCGCTCTGCTTCGCTACAATGGATCAGTTCAAGACGCTCTGGGACGAGGCGCACCGCGGCGGTCTGCCGCTCATCATGAATTTCGTCAATAACTTCTACGGAATGGGCGGCCAGCCGGTAGGCGAAACAGGCGGCTTCGGAGTGCTTGCCCGCCTCGGAGCTGGCCTCAATCCCGAGCAGATGCATGCCGAGAGAGTCGATGGCTACAACCCGCTTGCAGTGATCGACGCGATCGCTCGCAAAAAAGAGATCATCGCGCGAGGCGACGGCCCGGTGCTGCTCGACACGATCACCTATCGATTCAGCGGGCATTCCCCTTCGGACGCCTCCTCCTACCGGGAGAAGGCGGAGATCGAGGAGTGGCAGCAGGTGGACAGCCTTCTCACCTTCGCCCGTGAGCTTATAGTGGCAGGGGTCTGTAACGCGGACGAGCTCGACGGGAAGCAGGCTCTCCTGGAGGCCGCCGTCCTCCGAGCCTACCAACGGGCCATCGATCTCACGCTCTCTCCTCGCGCCGATCTCTATGCGGTTGGTAATCTGCTCGAGCGGACGATGTTCTCAAACGGCAAAGTGGAGTCGTTCGACACAACTCGCGAGCCGGAGATGCTCGTTAAGGTCGAGGAAAACCCGCGCGTCAAACAACTTGCCGGGCGAAGCCGTTCAGGCATTGGCGAAGCCGGTGAGCTGCTGCCGAAAAGTCGTTGTCTGGGGGTTCGGGATGGCATTTTCGAGGCGGTCCTGCATCGCTTCGCCGCCGACCCGACTCTCATAGCGTATGGCGAGGAGAACAGGGACTGGGGTGGGGCGTTTGCGGTCTACCGCGGCCTGACCGAGGCACTTCCCTATCATCGGCTGTTCAATAGCCCCATCGCCGAAGCGGCTATCGCAGGCACCTCCGTAGGCTACGCGCTCGAAGGCGGCAGGGCGCTGGTGGAGTTGATGTACTGCGACTTCTTGGGCCGCGCAGGCGACGAAGTCTTCAACCAGATGTCGAAATGGCAGAGCATGAGCGGCGGTGTGCTGAAGATGCCGGTTGTGATGCGGGTTTCGGTCGGGAGCAAGTACGGAGCGCAGCACTCGCAGGACTGGACTGCGCTCTGCGCGCATATTCCCGGACTCAAAGTCGCTTTCCCGGTGACGCCATATGATGCCAAAGGCCTGATGAACTCCGCGTTGATTGGAACTGATCCGGTTATCTTCTTTGAAAGTCAGCGAGTTTACGACCAGACGGAGATCTTTCACGGCGTCGAGGGCGTTCCGGTCGGCTACTACGAGATCCCATTCGGAGAGCCGGACATCAAGAGGGTTGGCAGCGACCTGACGATTTTGACGGTAGGGGCGACTCTCTACCGCGCTCTGGAGGCCGCGCAAATACTGGAGGATAAGTACGGCATCAGCACAGAGGTGCTGGACGCGCGCAGC
>JANXLO010000206.1 GCA_025355115.1 Chthonomonadaceae bacterium | reverse complement strand
CGGCGAGGCCCAACTTCTTCAGGAGCACGATGGCCGTCTCCTGTTCGTCCGGCGCGAGGCCCGAGACTGCCAGGTGAATTCTCTCTGCATGAGCAGGGAATATCTCCTGAATAAGCGCTCGGCCCTTTTCGGACAGGTCGGCGTAGGTGACGCGTCGATCTGTCGGGCAGGATCTGCGCTCGACCAGACCCTGCTTTTCTAATTGGTCGATGACATAGGTGAGGCTGCCGGATGTGAGCAGCACACCCTCGGCGATAAGTCCCAGAGCGGTCGGCCCCTTGTGATAGAGCAGTTCTAGGACGCCGAACTCGCTGATGCTCAGCCCGCTACGCTGTATGTCCAGACGCGCATGCTCTGCAACGCTATCGAAGCATCGCGTCAGCACGATGAACAGCCGCAATGCCCTCCGTGTCTCCTCGTTCTCCTGCCAGCTTTCCATTGCCCGACCTCTCAATATTCGCTTTGATTTCAAACTTCTTCAATTCAAACCTTTTTACGCTTCGTCCGGGCTATCTGTTCCCTCCCTCTTTTTAGTCGAAAGTGCATTATGGAAATTGCACGCGCACCACTTGACACAGCAGGCAAAAATAAGATACTCTTAAAGGACAACTACATAGCGTTTGCTTCTTATCGAGAGTGGTTGAGGGATCCGGCCCGTTGACACCACAACAACCACCCGCGCTATCACGCGGGCAGGTGCTAAATCCGGGCAGAGTCGATCTGTCTGCAAGATAAGAGAGCGTAGGGCACCTTTCCATGAATGACCGGCGGAATCTTTCCGCCTGCCAATCCGCCTGTACGACCTCTTCTGCCTGCCAGAAGGGGTTTTTTCGGTTTTTCGGGGTCTGTAGTAGATGGGCTTGAACAGCCTGTCTCCCTGAACTGCCGCTCTGATCTTGCCCGCAAATCCTTTACAACGCGCCGCCAACAGCGGCTTCCCTCCCGACTCTCGCGGATCGCGATGACGCGGTGGGGGGAATGCAGGGAGCCCCAGGCTCCCGGAAGGAACTATTTTCCATGTCCGATTTTCGACTGTTCACCTCCGAAAGCGTCAGCGAGGGCCATCCCGACAAACTCGCCGACCAGATCAGTGACGCCGTGCTGGACGCCCTGCTGCTCCAGGACACCAAGTCCCGCGTCGCGCTGGAGACCTTCGTGACGCGCGGCCTCTGCGTACTCGGCGGCGAGCTGACCACCAGCGCCTACGTCGAGATCGCCGACGTCGTGCGCGACACCATCATCTCGGTAGGCTACGACCGCACCGACTATGGCTTCGACGGTCACACATGCGGCGTCATGCTCGCCATCCAGAAGCAGTCGCCAGACATCGCGCAGGGCGTCGATCGCGCCGATCCCAAGGAGCAGGGCGCGGGCGATCAAGGCCTTATGTTCGGCTACGCGGTCAATGAGACCGAGTCGCTCATGCCCCTCGCGCTCACCATCTCCCACGATCTTACTCGAGTCCTCGCCGAGGCCCGCCACGCCAATCCCGGCCTCGGCTTTCGCCCGGACGCGAAGGCGCAGGTCACCATCGCCTACACGGCAGAGGGCAAGCCCGACCACATCGACACCATCGTCGTCTCCTCCCAGCACGATGAGCACCAGACTCTGGAGCAGGTGCAGGCCAATGTGCAGGAGTACGTCATCACGCCCGTCCTGAAAAAATACAGCCAGTTCGTGAAGGGCAACATCAAGTATTTCATCAACCCAACCGGGCGCTTCGTAGTCGGCGGGCCGCAGGGCGACACCGGCGTCACGGGCCGCAAGATCATCGTGGACACCTACGGCGGGGCCGCCCGGCACGGCGGCGGCGCCTTCTCCGGCAAGGATCCTTCGAAGGTGGATCGGTCGGCAGCCTACACGGGCCGCTACATTGCCAAGAACATCGTCGCGGCGGGCCTCGCCGAGCGCGTCGAGATTCAGCTCGCTTACGCCATCGGCATCGCCGAGCCGGTCAGCGTTCTGGTGGACACCTTCGGCACTGCCAAGCTCGCCGAGGATGAGATCGTCAGGCGCGTCCGCAAGGCCATCGACCTGCGCCCTCACGCCATGATCGAGCGGCTCGGCCTACTCGATCCCGCCCGCATCAAATACCTCGAGACCGCCAAGAACGGGCACTTCGGCAACGGCAAGTTCCCCTGGGAGCAGACCGACCTCGCCGCCAACCTCGGCTGACGAGCATCCACTGAAGCTGGCAAAAACGAAAGACGCAGCCGGGAAGCGATTCTCGGCTGCTTTTTAACGCCAAGTTGATACAGTAACTCTACCGCAATAACCAGCGGACAGAGTTTTGGAACAAAGATGCCCTCTTGCAGCGTCCATGCAGTTACGCTATGAGTCGAACCTTCATGGCGGGATGGCAG
>JANXLO010000187.1 GCA_025355115.1 Chthonomonadaceae bacterium | reverse complement strand
TGCAGGATCGCCAGCAGCGAGCCAATCCAGACGGCGCGATAGAATGAGCGCATAGGCGTGAAACTCCTTTGCAACAACGCATAAATTCGTGAGGGAACCGAAGAATAAACCTGCTCAATTGACTTCATTCCCATGAACAATAAGAGACGGGCGAAGAGAGTGCTTCGCTGCCATGCGTAGAGCAGTTTCTGCACAGGCATGGGCAAGACACCTATTCGCCGTCCGTCCGCAGCATCCTGCTTTTCTCCGTGTCCTATCCTAAATTGGAGAGATTGTGCAAAATCGAAAGAGTGATCTCCTCCCATTTTGCCAATCATCACTCTGCTTGACAGGCCTGGAATGTGAACAGTAAGCGTAATTTTTGCCATCGGAAAAGTTGCTGCATACGCCCACCCTCTCATCTCGGTCAGACAATCTGAACATGCGCTGAATAGGAGCAATGAAAATGGAGAAAAGTTTCCCTGTGCTGGAGACCGAGCGCCTGAAGCTGAGGCGATTGGAGCTGACGGATGCGGAGACTGTGCGGCTGTTGGCAGGGGCGGAGGAGGTCGCGGCAACGACGCTGCTGATTCCTCATCCCTACCCCGAAGGGGCGGCAGAGGAATGGATACGACATACTCAAGTAGAGGGAGCCGAGGGCAAGGACTATACTTTTGCCGTCACTCGTCTCACCGACAGCCTGTTTCTCGGAGCCATCAGCCTGCACATAAATCTCGCGCACAACAGGGCGGAGCTCGGCTACTGGATAGGCGTCCCCTACTGGGGCCAGGGATACGCCACCGAGGCCGCAAAGCGCATGCTGAAGTTCGGCTTCGAGGAGCTTACGTTGAACCGAATCTTCGCGGGCTATTTCGTCAATAATCCAGCCTCTCGGCGCGTTCAGGAGAAAGCAGGAATGAAGTACGAAGGCGCCCGCCGTCAGGATGTCCTGAAGCGCAACGTCTATCTCGATGTCGGCTTCTGCGCCATAACTCGCGATGAATATATTGCCAGTTTGCTGTTCAACTGAACGAGTTTTCTCACTCAATCATCACTAAATCACAATGGAATCTGTTTGATATGAATCGCTTCTCCGTAAGGAAGTGTACACTGTGCGATTCAGGTATAGTGGAGATGCGGCGCCACTCTAACCTATTTCACCAAACGGGGCAATGCGTTGCGAACTAGGAGGGCGATATGACGCTTGTCTACGAGCAGGCCAATGGCGCACTGGCGATTCTGGTGGACGGGTCGCCATCACCGTCGACTTTGTCGGTCACGTCTATGCACACGGGCGAACTTCTTCATTATCAGCTCCATAATGCGGGGCTTCGCGCTGTCCGAGTCCGTAGCGTACGTCTGTTCTCTCTGCCCCACACTTTCCCTCCTGAGACTAAAATATACGGCGAAGGCTTCCAGATGCTCAGTCAGACCGGGGGCACGCTCGCCGAGCCGATCGCGCTCGGAGGGTACACGGATGTTGGCCACTACAGATTGCCGCAGACAGAGGGCGCACTGACTGTCTATGGCCTGCTGACCCTTACGCCTCCTCAGGCGGACACAGCGCTCTATGCCTTTGCCTCATGCCATCGGTTCAGCGGCAAGTTCTGCGTCTACCCCGACCGGATCGAGGCGATAGTGGACACCGAAGTGCTGGAGATCGCTCCCGGAGAGACATGGGAACTGGAATCTCTGCTGATTCTTAGCGGGCCAGACCGGGAAACGCTGCTCGATTCGCTCGCGGCAGAACTGAGAGTGAGTCATCCGCCGCTCCTTGGCAACACCTCGCCGACCGGCTGGTGCTCCTGGTACTGCTTCGGGCCGAGCGTGACCGAGGAACAGGTGCTGAATAACCTCGATGTCATCGCTCATTCCGTGAATGGTCTGCGCTATATTCAGATCGACGACGGTTATGAGGCTGCGATGGGGGATTGGCTGACGACCGGAAATGCGTTCGAAGGCGGGGTAAAGGAGGTTCTGGAAAAGATCAGAGTACGAGGCTTCGAGCCTGCTCTGTGGGTCGCGCCGTTCATAGCCGAGGAAGCGTCGGAGCTGTTTCAAGCGCACCCGGATTGGTTCATTCAGGATCCAGAGGGCAAGCCGCTAGCCTCTGACAGAGTGACCTTTGGAGGGTGGCGGCATGGGCCCTGGTACGCGCTCGATGGAACTCATCCCGAAGTGCAGAAGCATTTTGAAACGCTATTCCGGACTATGCGCGAGGAGTGGGGTTGCGCCTACTTCAAGCTGGATGCCAACTTCTGGGGCGCAATGCACGGCGGGCGTCTGCACGATCCCCATGCGACCCGAATCGAGGCCTATCGCCGGGGCATGGCTGCCGTACTGCGCGGGGCGGGCGACAGTTTCGTGCTTGGCTGCAATCATCCGATCTGGCCCTCCCTTGGTCTGATTCATGGCTCCCGCAGTTCCAACGATATCAGTCGTGACTGGAAAAGCTTCTCGCAGACCGCCCGTGAAAACCTCTCGCGGAACTGGCAGAACGGGCGGCTCTGGTGGAACGATCCCGACTGCGTCCTGCTGACCGGGGATCTGACCGAAGAGGAATTTCGGTTCCATGCGACCGCCCTCCTCGCTACCGGAGGGATGCTGCTCTCAGGCGATGATCTGACGCGGATCGCTCCGGAACGCATGGCCTTTCTGTGCAAACTGCTGCCTCCGACGGGCATCGCGGCTCGGTTTGAGGACGAGTCGCTTCGCATCGGAACCGTCGCCCTCGATGACCGGCAACTGCTCTGTCTGTTCAATTGGGAGGAAGCGGTGCAGACACTCACATGCCAGCTTCCGCACTCGTGCAATCTCCAGGATTTCTGGTCAGGGGAGAAGGTGAGGAGGCATTCTGAAGTCTTAGAGGTCGTTATGCCCCCGCGATCCGCCCGCTTACTGATCTGTTGGAGCCGAGGAGAGTAGGAGAATCGCCATGACTGCATCGCTTGAAATACTGAATGATGCTCCGCGTCTGTCGGTCGCCGTGACGCCGACGCCGCTTCAGCCTATGGATGGCCTGCGGGCTGTGCTCGGACCTAAAACGCCACGGCTGCTTATCAAACGGGACGATATGACCGGCCTGGCGCTGGGAGGAAACAAGGCGCGGAAGCTCGACTACCTGCTCGCGGGTGCAAGAGCGCAGGGCGCCGACACGCTCCTGACGTGCGGGGCGGCGCAGTCCAACCATGCGCTCCAGACGGCAGCAGCAGGCCGTCGATTCGGATTCGACGTGAAGTGCATTTTGGACGGCCCTGCCCCTGCTCCCGATAGTCTTCCGTCCGGCAACATTCTCCTCCACTCACTGTTGCGGACGCCAATCATATGGACGATGCGGCTTACTGAGGAAACCCGCAACGAACAGGCGCGGCGGCGCACGATGAGCGCGGAGGCGGACAGGCTGAGGGACGAGGGACGGATTCCGTACATTATTCCCACCGGAGGCTCGACTCCGATAGGCGCACTTGGATATGTACAGGCGGTGCGGGAGGCGCGGGCTCAACTGGCGGAGAGAGGAGAGGGGAATATCACAGCGATCTTTTTCGCATCGGGGAGCGGCGGGACACAGGCGGGCATGGCGGTTGGGGCGCGGATGACGGAATGGAATACGCAATTAGTGGGGGTGGAGGTTGATCCGATGCCCCTGGACGCGGATGGTGTAAACCCCTTTCGCCGCGCCGTCTGCCGCCTGACCAATGAGACCGCCGCCCTGCTCGACATGCCCGCGAACTTCACGCACGACGACATAGTTCTCTGCCCGGACTATGCCGGGCCTACTTACGGCGTAGCGACCCAGGAGGGCGACGAGGCGATTCGACTCCTGGCGCAGACGGAGGGGATCTTCCTCGATCCCGTCTACTCCGGCAAGGCGTTCGCGGCGCTGCTTGGCTGGGTGCGCGCCGGTCGTTTCCGCGCTGACGAGACAGTGCTTTTCTGGCACACAGGCGGCGCAGCCGGTCTTTTCAGCACACACTGATGGACGGCATGAATACAAATCCAACATGTGGAAGTCTCGCCGGGATAGGGTCTGCGCCTGTAGATGACCTGCCCTATAGATCTCCACTCAAAGCTAACGAGGCTTTTTGGGATGCGCCGAGGTGTACATCGAGCTGATGGCCATTCCGGCCTGCGGCCCCAACATCTTCATGAGCTTTGCTCTGTCCTTGTCGTTCAGGTTGCGCAGGTTGCCTTTGGACTCCTCGGCCTTCGCCAGCATGAACCGCTCATTCTCCGTTGGATAATGCCAGGAGGCGCCGAAATACACGTATGTCTGCCACGAGATAAAAAGAACCAGCAGCACGACGGCGATTGCCACCATCCCAGGCCCTACAGTTCGCCCCCTTAGCGACTCTCTCATCGATCCACGAGCCATATGCATTATCCCCCTGTCCAACTAATCCGCCCTCACAATCATTATAGTTGCGTCAAGGCTGTTTGGCAAGCGGCGTGATTGCGGAGAAGTTCGAATTCGTCTTCATGTGCCTCCTCTCAGCACGACGAACTGCCGGTGCTTAGGACAGGGGCTTTTCGGCGAGGGCCATGAGGGTCTCGAAGTGGGGCGGCTCGGCGGCTCTGTCCACGACGGAGATGTCAGCGCGCTCGAAGCCTGCCTGCCGAAGCCAGACGATCAGCTCGGCCTGCGAGAAGCCGAGCCAGACGTCGGCGTAGAGCTCGCGGGCGGCCTCGACGTCGTGCCGCAGCAGATCGAGGAGGACGATGCGCCCGCCGGGCCGCAGGACGCGCCATGCCTCCGCGAGCGCCTGACCGGGATGGAGAGCGTGATGCAGCGCCTGATGCATCAGCACGAGGTCGACCTCGCCGGAAGCGATGGGCAGATCCTCCATGTCGCCCTGCCTGTACTCCAGATTCGTGATCCCGTTGCGCTCGGCCAGCCCCGCGCCGTACTCCACCATTTTGCCGGAGCTGTCGACGGCGATTACCCGCTCGGCCCTCTGCGCCAGCATCAGCGCGAGAGTGCCTTCTCCGGCTCCGAGGTCTGCTATGACTAGCGGCGGCATCAGGCGCAACAGCATCTCCGCGAGCGCCTTCCAGCTTCGACCCGGCACATAGCTGCGCCCGAACCGCCCTGCAAGCTCGTCAAAATAGCCGCGTAGCGTATCCTTGCGGCGGCTCAGGACTAGCCGCAGGCCCTCGTCGTCGTGACCGCTTTCAGGCAGCTCCGCCGCGCTCTGCGCCAGAACATCCTCAATTATAGCCTGCGCCCCCGGCGGGACGGTCATACGGTAGATGCTCTTCTGCCCCGAGCGGCGCATCTCCACCAATCCAGCTTGCTTCAGCTGCGAGAGCTGCATGGAGATGCGGCTCTGGCCCATGCCGAGTATCTCCTGCAAGTCCGCCACGCTCAAATCCTCATCCGCGAGCAGTCGCAGTATCCGTATTCGCGCTTTGTCGCTGAGCAGCCGCAGCATCTTCAAGATTTCCATGCGCTATTATAGCCTGTTCAGCCCACTATATCAAAATATCTTGATTCGTTGTTGCATTCAGGAATGAGTTGAGGTATACTATGAATTGTCAAGCAATCAAGAAATCATGATTTCTTGATATACACATCAACAGTCAACGGAGAATTCAAACAATGAGCGCTACGCTGGTCGAACCCACGACTCTTCCCTACAAAGTCGCCGACATGTCCCTGGCGGCCTGGGGCCGTAAAGAAATCAACGTCGCCGAGCACGAGATGCCCGGCCTGATGTCCATACGCCGCAAATATGCCGCCACGAAGCCGCTCGAGGGCGTTCGCATCACCGGCTCCCTGCACATGACGATCCAGACCGCCGTCCTGATCGAGACACTCACAGACCTCGGCGCAAACGTGCGCTGGGCGAGCTGCAACATCTTCTCGACTCAGGATCACGCCGCCGCCGCGATAGCCGCCGCGGGCATTCCCGTGTTCGCCTGGAAAGGCGAGTCCCTCGAGGAGTACTGGTGGTGCACCGATCAGGCGCTCACGTTCCCCGGCGGCAAAGGCCCGCAGCTGATTGTGGACGACGGCGGCGACGCCACCCTGCTTATCCACAAGGGCTACGATCTCGAAAACGGCAAGGACGAATGGGTGCATAGCCCGTCCGAGAGCCACGAAGAGAAGGTCATCAAGGACCTGCTCATCAAAGTCTACGCCGAAACGCCCCGCCGCTGGCACAATGTGGTTGCGGACTGGCGCGGAGTCTCCGAGGAGACGACCACGGGCGTGCATCGCCTCTACAAAATGCAGGAACTCGGCCAGCTGCTCGTTCCCGCGATCAACGTCAACGACTCGGTCACCAAGTCCAAGTTCGACAACCTCTACGGCTGCCGCGAGTCGCTCGTGGACGGCATCAAGCGCGCCACTGACGTCATGGTCTCCGGCAAAGTCGCGGTCGTCTGCGGCTACGGCGACGTCGGCAAAGGCTCCGCGCAGTCCCTTCGCAACAACGGCGCCCGCGTCATCGTGACCGAAGTCGATCCCATCAACGCCCTTCAGGCCGCGATGGAGGGCTACCAGGTCGCCACCGTCGAGGACACCCTCGGCTGGGCGGACATCTACGTCACCTGCACCGGCAACGTCGATATCCTCACCTTCGAGCACCTGTCCAGGATGAAGGATCAGGCCATCGTCTGCAACATCGGCCACTTCGACAACGAGATCCAGGTAGAGCGCCTCAACACCGGCGCCGGCATCGTGAAGACCAACATCAAGCCGCAGGTCGATATGTACACCTTCCCGAGCGGCAACAGCCTCTATATGCTCGCGGAGGGCCGACTGGTCAACCTCGGCTGCGCGACCGGCCACCCGAGCTTCGTGATGTCCAACAGCTTCGCCAACCAGACCCTGGCGCAGATCGACCTGTGGAAGAACCGCGAAATCTACGAGGTCGGCGTCTACGTCCTGCCCAAGAAGCTCGACGAGGAGGTCGCCCGATTGCACCTGGAGAAGATCGGCGCCAAGCTCACCACGCTCTCCAAGAAGCAGGCCGACTACATCGGCGTCTCCCCGGACGGCCCCTACAAAGCAGAGACCT
>JANXLO010000181.1 GCA_025355115.1 Chthonomonadaceae bacterium | reverse complement strand
GCGCTCTTCTCAGGGCCACGATACTCTCCTCAACGGGACTGTCCGAGACCCTTGCGCTTGGCCTATCGCTTCGGCATCGACACACACAGCGTCGACTGCTGGTGCGCAAGCCTCGAAGCCATTCAAGGGATCATCTCGGAGACTTGGAGCGACTGGTCGCATGAGGGAATTGATGCATCCTTAGACCTCTTGAATTCGTCAAAGGTGGCCTCAGCGTAATCGGATCGTTACTCTTGCGTACACTCTCTTTGCACTTTTTGGAAAAAGGGATCAGAAACGAGCATTTTTTGCCCGCTTGCCTTGTTGTCAAAAAACGGAAATGCGCAAAGATACTGCGCATGGAAAGGTGCGCTGATGAATCGACATATTATCGGGTCGAGAACTGCACTGTTCACCATCCCGGTTCTGTTTCTCCTGATGCTGTCATGCGTGGGAAACCGGGCTGGAGCCGAACAGGAAGCGGCGGAGACGGACACGGGCAAAGCCTGGGTCGGCAAGAAAGCCAAAGGCTTTCTCCTGCCGGGCATCGACGGCAAACCTGTGAACATCGCCAAGAGTCTGGGCAAACGCCCGGTGGTGCTTGTTTTCTATCGCGGTGTTTGGTGACCCTTCTGTCGCACTCAACTGGGACAGTTGGGCAAAATCGAAGCAGACCTCCAGAAGGCTGGTGCGATTGTCTATGCGCTCTCTAATGAAGAGGCCGGTGATCTCCAGAAAATGAAGGATATAGAGAAATTGGGCGATACGTTCGTCTTTCTCTCCGACAAACAGGCGCAAGGGGCGAAGCTTTACGTCGGCCCATACGAGGGCAAGACGATACTCAAACCTGCGACATTTGTCATCGGCAAAAAAGGCAGCATCGTCTTCGCGTATGTCGGGGAAGATTACAAGGCGCGCGCGTCCGCCCAAACCGTGCTGGATGCCGTCAAAAAGACCGGCATGAAAGCAGGCAAGTAGATAATCACGTGCTGCATGAGCCGCAATGGCAACTACTAGGCCCAACTGAAGAAGAGGCCGATGGCTTCTCAACTCCTACTCGATGCTAATGGGGTCAGATCAAACTGGTGGATTAGCATACGAGGATGGGAGATGGAACATAAGACTGGCGGAGTTAACTCCTCCTCTGATTGACCTTCTGGGGGTTTCCTTCGGAAACGACAATCACTTCATATGTCGTCCTGCTCGTCAATTAACAAAGTGCGAGCAGCGACTCCCACCACTCTTCATTCATAGGAGTGGGGAAATGCCTGCGGCAGAGCGTTTCGATGTAGGCTCCGCTGATCGTCAATCAGTGGAGGAGTTCACTCCTCTATTCCATAACCTCGCTGATTCCGACTCCGCATGGCTTCACGTTAGGCAACATTCACCATTTTGCAGCACTAGTGGGACGCCGTGCCTGCACCTAAACGAGTTTGAGCCCGATAGGCCAGCCATATCCCGATGCTGCATCTGAAGTTTGGACTGGCGCTTTCTGTCCGAAGCAGTTATTACGCACACATGAGCAAAGGCATCTGCGGTATAATATCGACATGACCATCCTAAATGTCGAATGTGAACCGCTGATCCAATGAGGAGTTTCGCTTGATTAGTTCGCGTCGTCTGGCCCGGGAATGGGCCTTGAAAATACTGTATCAGATGGATGTGGGGAAGGTGGGATTGGAGGAGGCGCAGGAGGCTGCCCTGGAGCGCCTGCGCGGGGAGTTTGTCCAGCGTGGGTCCCGCACCGCCAGCGGTTCCTCTGCGGAGCTCGCCTGTCTGGAGTATGTCACAGCCGATCTCCGCGACACTCTCCCCGCGATGACGCTTCCAATGGAGCGAGCGACCGCCACTTGCATCGAACGCCTGCTCGAAGAGGCCCCCTACTGGCAGGAGCTGCGCGTGGAGCGCGCCTTCAAGACTATCCTGCCCGCTGTCCGCCTCAGCCCGCCTCGCCTTCTGACCCCGTTGCCGGACCCCATGACAGACGTGCCGACCGCGCATCTGTCTCAGGAGGAGCGTGCGAGGCTGCAACGCTTCGCCGACGATTTCCGCGCTGTTTTTCCTATGGGCAAACGGCAATTCGAGGAAGATCAGCTCGGGCGGGAGAGATATCAGAAGCAGATGGAAGCTGATATGCGTACGCGGGGACGCGCTTTCGCCAAGTCGCTGAGAGAGCGAATGCCGTTCGAGCTGCCGCCCGCAGCCCTTGCCGATTGGCTGCTGACCGAGCGTGAGCAGTTCAATGCCGCAAACGCCAGCCGATGGGAAAAAATCGGGGAGATAGTCAAGAAGCAGACCGCGGACTGGATGCGCGTCGCGGCGTTCACCTCCAAGCTGGTTCAGGGAACGCAGGCGCGGCGTGAAGAGATCGACCCCCCCATCTCTGAGCTCGCATCGGGCTGGGGCCTGGAGCGGCTCGTCTCAGTGGATCGTAACATCCTCCGCATGGCGGCGTTCGAGATGATGTACATGCCGGGCATCCCCGCCAGCGCATCCATCAACGAGGCCGTAGAGTTGGCAAAGAAATATAGCACCGCGGACTCAAGTCGCTTCGTCAACGGCGTTCTCGGAGCTCTGGTGACGAAATTGGGGGATGCAGCGAAGGCCGCAGAGGACAACTCTCTGGAGATCGACACGGAGGACGCCGTACTCGACCTACCCGAGATCGCGGAGCTCGAGGAGAACGAAACGGAATGACCGAACAGGCGCGTCAGGCCGCAGTGTTGATGGACGGGACAGCGACGGCGCGGGCCATCCGTGCCGAAATCGCCCAGGGTGTGACAGAGCTTGTCGGGGCGGGCAGACCGGCTCCGCATCTCGCCGCCGTGCTAATCGGAGCGGACCCCGCGTCCGAGACTTATGTCTCCATGAAGCAGAAAGCCTGCCGGTGGGTCGGCATGGATTCCTCCGTGCATCGGCTCGGGACGGACTGCTCGCAGGCACAGGCCGAGGATCTCGTGGCACGTTTGAACGCGGATGAGGCTATCAGCGGAATACTAGTCCAGCATCCCCTGCCGAAGCATCTGCATGAGCCCGCCGTTCTTGACAAGGTCTGCGCGGAGAAAGATATTGACGGCATCAGCAGAATGAGCCTTGGCGGTCTGATCAACGGCGAGCCCGCCTTCTCCTCCTGCACTCCCGCTGGCATCGTGGAACTTCTCGACCGATATGGTGTCCAAATCGAGGGGAAAACTGCCGTGGTCGTCGGTCGCAGCATAATTCTGGGCAAGCCGGTCGCGATGATGCTGCTCAACCGAAACGCCACAGTGACGATCTGCCATTCGCGCACCTCCGACCTGGCGGGGTTCACCCGTCAAGCGGATATCCTCGTGGCCGCCGTCGGCAAAGCCGAACTCATCACCGGTGCTATGCTCAAGTCAGGAGCGGCGGTGATCGATGCCGGCTACAACCGTGTAGAGGGCCGTAGCGGTGATGTCGGAGATGTGGAGTTCGAGTCCGCTAAGAGAGTCGCAGGCTTTATCACTCCGGTTCCAGGCGGCGTAGGGCCGATGACGATTGCGATGCTGCTGCGCAACACGCTGCGAGCCGCGCAGGGCCGAATAGGGTGAGCTCAGGCATGTCGTCTGCTTGCAGGCCATATTCGTGAATGACTGGCAGGTCCAGGAATAAACTCCCCGATACCACAGCCTCAGCGCCAAGGCTAAAAAATGCCATCCATGGTTGGTTTGGCAAATTGAACTTGACAGAGGTTTGCCTGTCTTCTATAATACATAGGCGCGAACGCTTCTCAGAGTGTGCGCCCTTCATTGCTATCATCCGGCAAAAGCCAATTAGTAATTTGACTTTCATTCAGCCTGTTTCGGCATTTGGCGGCAGGCATGTCGCTTCAGCAGGAAGTTCTCGTCTGTCGGCCACTCGGCGCGACGCCCATGAAAAATCCTTTCAAAACCCTTGGTCGTTCTCAGCGTAACTCCCGGATGTTCGGCGCGAAGTCGCCGAGCCGTGACAACGCGCCCCCTCAACGCCTCGATTGGCAGCGTCTCAGTCTGCTTGTTTTCACCATCGCCGTACTGTCCCTCCTCATGTCGGTCCATCTTATGCCGGATCGCATCGCCCTCAGACTGGGAGAGGTGAGCGAGCGCGAAGTGTCCGCCCCTCGCAATGCCTACTATATCAGCAGCGAGCGCACGGCGCAGGCGCAGCAGGCAGCCAAACACGCCGTCCATCTTGTCTATGACACGGAGGATGGGGCGGCCTATGCGGCAGGCAAAACGGTGCAGGAATTCTTCGACCGCATCGAGGCAGGACGGGCCCGACTGACGCGCAGGCCCGGAATCAGGCCACCCAACACCGCACAGGTTTCGGACGATCTGTTGCCGCAGTTCGGCTCTCTCTATACTCGCGACCAGCTCCGTCTGCTGCTCGCCTCCTCCCCGTCAGTCTTCGAGAAGATTCATTCCACCGCCATCCGCCTTACTACTGAGGGAGAGCAGCGCGAAATCCGCGACTACTCTGACATCGACCGTCGTGCGGACGACCTTCAGCATGTCGGTGATGATGTGTCTGATGCCGCGAGAGAGGCTCTCTCATCGCCGGACTATGCAGAGATTGTACATGCCCTCGCGCGCCAGTCGCTTCGCCCCAACCGGCTGTTCAACCGCCGAAAGACGCAGATCGCTCAGGAGGCAGGCATCCACTCCGTGACGCCAATCTCCCGCAACATCGTTCGCGGCGAGAAGATCATCGGCGTCGGGGAACGCGTGACGCAGGAGCACCTCGACAAGTTCACCGCGCTTGGCATGGTAAACCCGCATATGGAGCCGACGACCGGCGCGGCGATCTGTCTCCTCTCGGCGGCCATGGTGCTTCTGGTGGTCTATGCGATCAAGCGCACTCTTCCTCAGCTCTACGAGGATCGCCGCCGACTCTCGCTGCTCGCCGCCATCGTCCTCCTCAGCATCCTTGGCCTCAAATTGGGCGGGACGCTTCTCAGCGGCTCCTTCTCCGCCGGGCAGGTAGGCTACCTCGGCCTGATGAGCGTCGCGGCGGCCGGAATGCTTGTCAGTGTGCTGCTGGACATGCACCTTGCCGTGCTGGTGGTCGCTCTGCTGGCGGTGCAGTCTGGCCTCATCATGAATCACGAGATACGCTTCACCGTCATGACTCTGCTGAGCAGCCTTGTCGGCATCGTCAGCGTAGGCAACGTTCGCCGCAAGACGAACCTGCCGGCCGCGACCGCCGCGCTGGCCGCAGCCAATCTTGGACTTGTCTGGCTGCTTGGTCTCATGCTCCGTGATCCGTTGCCCGAGCTTTGGAGCGGCTCCGGATGGGCCGTCGGCTCAGCGGTGTTCGCCGCTTTCCTCTACTGGTTCGGCCTGCTCGTTCTCGAGCGTCCGTTCGGAATTTTGACCCACACAGCTCTCCTTGAGCTCTCTGCATTCGAGCGACCATTGTTGCGGGACCTGTGTACGGTCGCGCCAGGAACTTACGCGCACAGCATCATGGTCGGCACTCTGGCTGAGGCGGGCGCGCAGGCTATCGGAGCCGACGGCTTGCTCTGCCGTGTGGGCGGCTACTACCACGACATCGGCAAGATGAAGATGCCTGATTTCTTCGTTGAGAACCAGCGGCGCGGCGACAATGTGCACGGGCGCCTCAGCGCCTCGCTCTCGGCTCTCATCATCACGGCGCATGTGCGCGATGGCGTGCAGATGGCGCAGGAGCATAGGCTTCCGGCGGAGATCAGAGACATAGTCGCGCAGCATCACGGCACTACTCTCATAAGCTACTTCTATCATCAGGCGCTCATGGACTGCGGCGCGGAGCCGCCTCCTGGCCTGGAGGAGCGCTTCCGCTACCCCGGACCCAAGCCGCAGAGCCGAGAGGCAGCTATCGTCATGATGGCGGACTCGGTGGAGGCGGCGACTCGCAGCCTCGAAAAGCCGAGCAGAGAGCGTCTGGAGGCCGAGGTGATCCGCATAATCCAGGGTAAGATCGAGGACAGCCAACTTGACGAGTGCGACCTGACGTTCCGCGACATCAAGGGCATATCTGGAGCATTTCTGCACGTTCTCTCCGCGATGATGCATGCGCGCATCGTCTATCCCTCCGCATTGCCGCAGAACGCGACAGGCAGGCCGATGGAAGTGCGCCGCTCAGACCTCACGCCCGAGCCGCCGCTTCTTTCTCTCCCTTTTAACTCAACTGCAATTCAGCCACTGGCAAACGAGCTAGCCTTTGTCGGGGGCGATAACGGCGGCCAGGGCGGTGCGGACAGGGGCGAGGATCTCTTCATCGCGATGAACGATCGGACGATGCAGGGCCTCGGTGGCTCACCATTGGAGACATTAGGTGCCGGGGATGACACGCTGAGGCAGTCCGGCGAAATGGACGGCTTGACCGCCGGGGAACCCGAGGTACTGTATGGCCGTCTCACTGCGGAACGACACACGCCGCCGAATACCGACCGCAAGCCTGCGGAAGGCGGCACAGCGTCTCCTGCGCGAGGAGGGTCCAGCTCACGCCGAGGTAAGCGTTCTGCTGACGGATGACGAGGCGGTTCATGCGCTGAATCGCGACCACCGCGGTGTGGACAGCTCAACGGACGTTCTCTCGTTCGCCTTCCTGGATTCCGTGCCTGGGTCGCCGCCCATGCCCACCCTGCCCGGTCAGCCTGTGCTTTTGGGCGACGTCATCATTTCGCTGGACACAGCGGAGCGTCAGGCGACCGCCTTGAGCATTCCGCTCGAGGAGGAACTGGCACTGCTCACCGTGCATGGCATTCTCCATCTGCTCGGCTATGAGGATGAGACGGCGGCTGGAGCGGAGAAAATGCGACTGCGCGAACGCGCCATTTTGGGGAACAGCCTCAAGCCCGCCCACTGAAAAGGAGTGTCCTTGTCCGCCAAACGGCCCGGTATAAAAAGCGCATTTTCCAGTTTCAGACACGCACAGGAAGGCATCCTGCATGTCTTTCGAACTCAGCCTCATATGCGCTACCATTTTTTCATTCTGGTGGCCGTGCTGTTGTCAGGCTTGCTCCTCGACCTCGAGAGCCGAGATATGCTGGGGCTGGTATTTGCCATCACACTGGTAGTCGTCTCCGAGATGTTCAACACAGCGATCGAGCATGTCGTGGACATGGTTACGGAAAACTACAATCCTGTGGCAAAGCTCGCCAAGGATGTGGCTGCAGGCGCCGTGCTCTTGGCCTCCCTGAATGCAGTCATCGCTGGCGTGCTCATCTTTTTCACTTCTAACAAACTGGCCAAAGTCCAGAATGCGCTCGCCAAAGAGCTTGAGCCCGAAGGCTTCAAAGTGGTCTTCGTCGGCATCGTCCTGTTGGCTCTGGTGGTCGTCATCTCAAAGCTGCTCAGCGACACAGGTTCCCCGTGGCATGGGGGAATAATCAGCGGGCACAGCGCGATCGGCTTTCTGCTGGCGATGGTGATTTGCTTTACAGCCAACAACAGCATGGTCGCTTTTCTCGCGGTGCTGCTGGCGATGCTCGTGGCTCAGAGCCGCGTTGAGGCGGGAGTTCACTCGCTACAGGAGGTGGTTTTGGGCGCAGTACTCGCCATCCTCCTGACTTCACTGGTCTACTGGGTCATGCCCTGGATTCGCTTTCATTGGATACGGACTCCGCTGAAGCCACCAAGTCATGCCTCGCGTTCGGTTCCGATCCGTTTGGCGCTGCCAAAAAGCCCCTGGCGCGTCGAGGGAGTTTCTCTAATTGGACAGTCATGAACGACCTTTTGAACCGGCGACGTTCGCATGGCAGATGGGCCTTGTTCTCGCTCTAATCTTTGTCAACGCCTTTTTGTCGCTCGCTGAGTACGCGCTGATCACGGTTCGCAAGACTCGCATTCGCCAGTTAGTGGAGGAGGGAAACCGCAGCGCGATCTTGGTCGAGCAACTCCTTTCTCAGCCGACGCGAATGCAGGCAACTATTCAGACAGGTCTGACAATCGTCGCCACGCTGACCTCAACTGTGGCGGCGGTGAGCAGCATCGGGCCGCTCACCCGCTGGATCGAGCGGCACACGCAGGGGACGCTCCATAACTCAGCCGCTACACTGGCTCTCGTTAGCGTTACCCTTCCCGTCGCAGTGTTCACTCTGGTCATCGGCGAGATCGCACCGAAGAGCCTCGCTCTGCGACACTCCGAGCGACTTGCCCTCATCGCGGTCTACCCGATTCACGGCATGAAGATTCTGCTGACTCCCGTCGTCGCTCTCCTCACGTTCCTATCTAATATTGTCGTCCGCCCTTTCGGCGGCACAGCCAGCTTTATGACTCCTGCCGTAAACGAAGAAGAGCTTAAGATGATGGTGGAGGCGAGTGAAGAGCAGGGTGTGCTAGAAGCCGAGGAGACCGAGATGATACACTCCATCCTCGATTTC
>JANXLO010000139.1 GCA_025355115.1 Chthonomonadaceae bacterium | reverse complement strand
CGCCTGCGCGTCGCGCGGCATCCTCGGCCATCGTGAGCCGGCGAACGCCTTCATCGTACAGGTTTTGGGCGCTGAGGAAGCCATAGAGCGCCCGTCCAAAGGAGGAGACGGAGCTCAGATTGTCCTGTAGAAGTGCGCGATCCATCCCCGCTCTCATATTGTCGAAGTCGCGCTTCATCCGCTCTTTTGCATCCGCGGACCGCTCCAGTTGCTCGGTGAGCATTTCCGCAAGGCTTAGATAGTAGGCCGTGTGCTGGCTTCGCAAAGCGTCGGAGTCGGGACGCACCTCCATTTTTTCCAGCGCATATTCCCGCAGAGTCTCAAGCATATTGTAGCGCATCTCGCCGCCGATCTCGACAGTCTTTAGCAGAGATTTATCCCTCAGATCGAATATCATCTGAAACGCATCGGGAGTGTCAGTGACCTCGGCTGCCGCCTCCTCCGTGAAGCCGTTCACGAAGACAGAGATCTCCTCGAAGAATGCACGCTCTTCCGCATTCAGGAGTTCGTAGCTCCAGTCGATCGCGCCGCGGAGCGTGCGCTGGCGAGGCTCGAGATCGCGGCGAGTAGAGGCCAGAAGTTTGAACCGGTCCTGCAGGCGCGGCAGAATCTGCTGTGGCGTGAGGCCTCGCGTGAGAGCTGCGGTCAGCTCGATCGCCAGGGGGAGGCCATCCAGACGGCGACATATCTCCGCGACGAAGGGCAAATTCTCGGCGTTAAGCTCGAATGCCGGGCGAACGGCACGTGCGCGCTCCTCGAAAAGCTGAACGCTCGGAAACGCGCGGCAAAGCTCGGGCGGGGCGTTGGCGGGGGGTGCTGCCAACGGCTCAAGCGGAAACTCCTGTTCTCCCGATATCTGAAGGATTTGACGGGAGCTAACTAGCATAGCGACCTTCGGACACCGGCGCATCACCTCGCTAACAAAAGGCGCGGCCTCTATGACCTGCTCGAAGTTATCGAGTATGAGCAGGCTGGCTCTGTCACGCAGAAAGTCGCATACCTGCGACTGCACACTGGCTTGCGGGGACAGCTTTATGTCGAGTGCCATCGCCACGGCGACAGGCACCTCCTGTGCGTCGCTGACGCTCACGAGCTCAACCACCCAAACACCGTCCGGAAAGCTATCCACACACTCTGCGGCCACCTGGAGTGAAAGGCGCGTTTTCCCGGTGCCTCCTGGGCCCAAGAGTGTGATCAGCCGGGCTTTCTTCACCGTGATGAGCTTGATGAGCGAGCTGGTCTCCGCCTCACGCCCGAGAAATGAGGTGGACTGCGCGGGAAAGTTGTGCGGGAGCACATCGAGTGTGCGAAGCCGAGGATAGTCGCGCTGCGGCAGAGCGGAGTGCGTGAGCTCGAAGAGAGGGATCGCCGAGCCGAGATCCTTCAGCCGGTGGAATCCGTGCTCGATCAGTCGGGCTTCAACGGGAAGATCGGCACCGATGCGGGTCGCGATCTCCTCAGAGAACAATATTTGCCCTCCGTGGGCCGCGCTCTCGATCCGTGCCGCTCGGTTGACGGGAGGGCCGAAATAGTCTCCGTCGAAGGGGACCAGTTCCCCAATATGAATCCCAATCCGGATACGCAGCTCTCCGATTTCAGGAAACTTTTCTCCTTCCACCGCCTGCTGCATCGCGAGCGCGCAGAGGGCGGCGGATAGGGGCGAGGAGAAGGCGACCATAAAGCTATCGCCGATGGTCTTGACTTCGTAGCCAGTGTGGTCGTCGATTGCGCGGCGCAACAGGACATTGTGCCGCTCTAGAACTGGATGAAACCGCTCCTGATACCTGTCCCAGCTCTGTGTGGACCCTTCTATGTCGGTAAACATGAGGGTGACTTCGCCTGCAGGAGGCTCCCGCCTGGGCATCGCCTGTCTCCTCGTTCCGTTCATGGTGCCAGTAGTCGGTTAGTCGAGACCGCAATGGCACAGCTTCACCAGCTCGTTTGATCGTCCCTAGCTCTTCATTTCGACGCTCTGAGCGGTTTGCCCTGCTGGATTTGCAAAGTTTGTCATATTCTCGATTTGGGGGCGCTTTCATCTCGAACATCTTGACAATCGAAGGAGGCCGGAGTATACTATTCGTGCGTTGCTCCACGGGGAGTCGCGGCGTATGCGGGTCGTTAACTCAGTTGGTAGAGTAGTGGACTCTTAATCCATTTGCCCAGGGTTCGAGCCCCTGACGACCCATCCTCCTTAAGTCTGCCCCTGCTGATACTCATTGTCACTCCCTGCGAATCTCTCGAGAGCAAGAAAGTTAAATCAGCTCCACTACTCATGGGTTCAACTGCCGCGATCCATATCGAGCTCTCCGTGCATCTGTTCATATGCAAGATTCCACTCTCTGCCTCGTTTTGTTTCCCGGTGACGTTTGATCAACTCCTGCCGCCATGACATGATTATGTGCTTAACGCCTCCTTCTTCGCGGCGTAATGCAACCGGATCGGCCTTGCCTCACCATAATCTAGCGCCGAATAGAAGGTTGGCTCCTCTCTCTTTGCATTAACTAGACTATATGGGAAACTTGGCAGGGAGGACGATATGCAGGCAGAGTTAGTAGATGGCAATCTGCTCGATCAATCGGTCGAAGTCATCGTCAACTCGTGGAACCGCAACATCATACCGTGGTGGCTGCTATTGCCGCAGGGCGTTTCGGGAGCCATAAAGAAACGCGGCGGAACACAGCCTTTTCGTGAGTTGGCCCGACATGGCCCCTTGCCGCTCGGCCAGGCAGTGCTAACCTCCGCAGGAAAGCTGCCGTTTCGCGGCATCATCCATGTTGCGGGGATCGATATGCTCTGGCGAGCTTCGGAATACTCCATTCGGCAGTCAATTCGGGGTGCAATGGAGATCGTACGGCAACAGGGCTTCGCTTCGGTAGCATTTCCGTTGATCGGCGCAGGGTCCGGCAGTTTCAATGAAGCGAGAGCCCTTGAGATTATCCAGGATGAATTGCGACAGTTGGAGAGCGATGCGCACGTTGTCGTAGTCCAATATCGCCGCCATGAACAATAAGCCGGACAGCAGATGTTCTCTATAGTGACCCCATTTGTCAAGACATTTTTTTGCCTTGTTTAAGGTGGATGCCCTGTCGGTTCGAACCGGCTTTTCAGCCGGCCTGCATCGTCACGTGACGATTGCGAAAGAATATCAGGATTCCTGCCGATCCCTTGG